>JAFYYE010000424.1 GCA_017557715.1 Pseudobutyrivibrio sp. | reverse complement strand
TTTCTGTAACTGGTTTTGACAATTCGTTATTGGCAAAAAGCAGAGGAATCACCACCGTTTCACATCCTCAGGAGGAGCTGGGAAAAACAGCGGCAGAGACATTGATTGGTCTTATAAATAAGTCCATATCTAGAAAGGATGCTCATGTGCTCTTAATGCCTGAACTTGTAGAGCGAAAAAGCACTTTGTAAGTCATAGATATTTTAATCAAACTTGTACATAGTAAAAGGGACTTGTATACTATGTAAAAATATTGAATTTATAGTAAATATATGAATAGAGAATACAACTTGAACGCGAAAGTGTACAAGTTGTATTCTTTTTTTAGAACATATATTAAGGAGGAGCCCTTTAGGGAAGATGCCTTAATATCCAGAACTGCCAATTGTCTTTAGGCAATTATTAATGGCAGTTCTTCCATCGGTATAAAAAGTAATGGAGGGTAATTTTATGAAGACACAGCTTAACTACAAGTTTTGGTTCTGCACAGGTTCACAGGACCTCTACGGTGATGAGTGTTTATCACATGTAGCCGCACACTCAAAAGAAATTGTTGAGTGCTTGAACAAATCAGGTAAACTTCCATTTGAAGTTGTTTGGAAGCCAACAATGATTACTAACGAGGTAATTAGACGCACATTTAACGAAGCAAACAATGACCCAACATGTGCAGGTGTTATCACATGGATGCACACATTCTCACCAGCAAAGTCATGGATTCTTGGACATCAGGAGCTTAGAAAGCCACTTTGCCACATGCACACTCAGTACAATCGTGAGATTCCATACGAGACAATGGATATGGATTTCATGAACGAGAATCAGGCTGCACATGGAGACAGAGAGTATGCTCACATTCTTTCTAGAATGGGCATCGAGAGAAAGACAATCGTTGGTTACTGGCAGGATGCAGAAGTTCAGGAGAAGCTTGCATCTTGGATGCGCACAGCAATTGGTATTGTAGAATCAAGCCACATCCGCGTAATGAGAATTGCTGACAACATGCGCAATGTTGCTGTTACAGAAGGTGATAAGGTAGAGGCTCAGCTCAAGTTTGGCTGGGAGGTAGATGCTTATCCAGTTAATGAAATTGCTGAGGCAGTTGCAGCAGTATCTCAGTCAGATACAAATGCACTTGTAGATGAATATTATGGTAAATACGATATTTGTCTTGAGGGCAGAGACCCAGAGGAATTCAAAAAGCATGTTGCTGTTCAGGCACAGATTGAGCTTGGTTTTGAAAGATTCCTCGAGGAGAAGAACTATCAGGCAATCGTTACACACTTCGGTGATTTAGGAGCACTTCAGCAGCTTCCAGGTCTTGCTATTCAGAGACTTATGGAAAAGGGTTACGGCTTTGGTGCAGAGGGTGACTGGAAGGTTGCAGCCATGGTTCGTCTTATGAAGATTATGACTACAGGCATGAAAGATGCTAAGGGTACTTCAATGCTTGAGGATTACACATACAATCTTGTAAAGGGCAAGGAAGGAATCATTCAGGCCCACATGCTTGAGATTTGCCCTACTATTTCCGATGGCCCAATTCAGATTAAGTGCCAGCCACTTTCAATGGGAAATCGTGAGGATCCAGCTCGTCTTGTGTTCCAGTCAAAGGAAGGCAAAGGTATTGCAACATCACTCATCGATTTAGGAAATCGCTTCCGTCTTATTATTCAGGATGTTGATTGCAAGAAGGTTGAGAAGCCACTTCCAAAGCTTCCTACAGCCATCAATTTCTGGACACCACAGCCTGACTTCTACACAGGCACAGAGGCATGGCTTCTTGCAGGTGGTGCTCATCACACAGCATTTACTTATGATCTCACTGCTGAGCAGATGGGAGACTGGGCTGCAGCTATGGGAATTGAAGCTGTTTATATCGACAAGGATACAAAGATTCGCGACTTCAAACGCGACCTTGCTCTCGGAAGTCTCTTCTACGGAAAGTAAATTTCTTGCCATAAAAGCGTAATTAAAATGATTGTGGATGCGGTGGCGTAGTACTAGAATTGCTATTGTAAATACAATTGTTTAAATAATGGCTCGAGTGAACGAGCAAGATAGAAAAGGAGAAAAAGAAATGAAGTTATTCGTTGATACTGGAAAAATTGAGGACATTAAGAAGGCAAATGATTTAGGAGTTATCTGTGGTGTTACTACAAACCCATCTCTTATTGCAAAAGAGGGCGGACGTGCACAGGAAGATATTCTTAAGGAAATCGCTTCTATCGTAGATGGACCTATCTCAGGTGAGGTTAAGGCTACAACTGTTGATGCTGAAGGTATGATTAAGGAAGGCCGTGAAATCGCAGCTATGCATCCAAACATGGTTGTTAAGATTCCTATGACTGCAGAAGGACTTAAGGCTGTAAAGGTTCTTTCATCAGAGGGCATCAAGACAAATGTTACACTTATCTTCTCTGCAAATCAGGCTATTCTTGCTGCTAACGCTGGTGCTACATATGTTTCACCATTCCTTGGCAGACTTGATGACATCAATATGGCTGGTATCGACTTGATTCGCGATATTGCTGAGATTTTTGATATCTATGGATATGAGACAGAGATTATTGCTGCATCAGTTCGTAATCCAATTCATGTTACAGACTGTGCACTTGCTGGTGCTCACATCGCAACAGTACCATACTCAGTAATCGAGACAATGATTAATCATCCTCTCACAACTGCAGGTATCGAGAAGTTCCAGAAGGATTACATTGCAGTCTTTGGGGAATAGGATGTTCATATTCACAGCAATAATATAAATTTGAAATAGTTTTTATAGCTTGCTAGGAAAAACTATTGAGAATTTATATTATTCCTGAGAATCAGGGACTTAAACTCCATGAGCAATCTTTAAGCTGTGAAGCAGCGGATTGCGAACGGAGTTTATGGAGCTGTGAATAAAAAATAATTTGGGGGTAATAATGCATGAATATTAACGAAATTATCGCAGAGGGCAAGAAAACCGCCCTCGGTATCGAATTCGGCTCAACACGTATTAAGGCGGTTTTGGTTGATGAGGAGAACAAGGTTCTTGCTCAGGGGGATCATGAGTGGGAGAACCACCTTGATAATGGCATCTGGACATATCCTCTTGAGGAGGTATGGGCAGGTGTTCAGGATTGCTATGCAAAGCTTAAGAAGGATGTTAGCGACAAGTATGATGTGAAGCTCAAAAAGCTTGGTGCAATCGGCTTTTCAGCTATGATGCATGGTTATCTTTCATTTGATAAAGATGACAATCTTCTTGTCCCATTCAGAACATGGAGAAACACAATCACAGGCGAGGCAGCAGCTGAGCTTTCTAAGGAGCTCAACTTCAACATGCCTCAGCGCTGGAGCATTTCACACTACTATCAGTGCATCTTAAATAAGGAGCCACATGTACCAAATGTAGCTTACTTCATGACACTTGCTTGCTATGTTCACTATAAGATGACAGGCAAGAAGGTTGCTGGCGTGGGTGAAGCATCAGGTATGTTCCCAATCGACTCAAAGACATGCCAGTATGACAAGGCTATGCTGGAGAAGTTCAACAAGCTTGCAGCAGCACACGGTGTTACTACAAAGGTTGAGGATCTCCTTCCACAGGTACTTGTAGCAGGTGATGATGCAGGTACTCTTACAGCAGAGGGCGCAAAGCTTCTTGATCCTACAGGCGAGCTTGAGCCAGGTTGCCCACTTGCTCCACCAGAAGGTGATGCAGGTACAGGTATGGTTGCTACAAATGCTGTTTCAGTTGGAACAGGTAATGTATCAGCTGGTACATCTGTATTCTCTATGGTTGTTTTGGAGAAGGCTCTTTCAAAGCCATACGAGGAAATCGATATGGTAACAACACCTACAGGTGAGGCAGTTGCAATGGTTCACTGCAACAACTGTACATCAGACCTCAACGCTTGGATTGGTATTTTCAAGGAATTTGCTGATGCATTTGGTGTTGATATTTCTATGAATGATATTTACGGTACTCTTTATCGCAAGGCTCTTACAGAGGATGTTAACTGCGGCGGAGTGCTTTCATACAACTACTTCGGTGGCGAGCCAGTAGTTGGTGTAAACGAGGGGCGACCTATGGTTGTTCGTCAGCCAGATGCTAAGTTTACACTTGCAAACTTCATGCGCTCAAATCTTTACGGAGCTCTCGGCGTCCTTAAGATTGGTAACGACATTCTCTTAAAGCAGGAAAAGGTTAACATCAAGTCTATCACAGGACACGGCGGATTCTTCAAGACAAAGGGCGTTGGTCAGTCTGTACTTGCAGCAGCTCTTAATGCACCAATCACTGTAATGGCTACAGCAGGTGAAGGCGGTGCTTGGGGTATGGCTGTACTTGCAAACTACTGCATCCGTGATGACAAGTCACAGAACTTCCAGAGCTACCTTGATGAGAAAGTATTTGCAGGACAGGAGTCTACTACAATGGAGCCAGATCCAGATATGGTACGTGGCTACGACGAGTGGATTGCTGAATATCGTAAAGGACTTAAAGCTGAGTCGGCTGCAGTAGAGTTTTGGAGATAGGAGAATAATATGTTAGAAGAATTAAAGAAACAGGTTTATGAGGCTAACATGGAGCTTCCTAAGCGCGGTCTCGTTACATACACTTGGGGCAACGTTTCAGGAATCGACAGAGCTTCTGGAATCTTTGCTATCAAGCCATCAGGCGTTGAGTATGAAGATTTAAAGCCGGAGGATATGGTTCTTGTTAATCTTGATGGTGAAGTTGTGGAAGGCAAGTATCGCCCAAGCTCAGACACAGCTACCCACTGCGAGCTCTATAAGAAATATGAGAATATTGGTGGCGTTGTTCACACTCACTCTACTTATGCAGTAGCATGGGCTCAGGCAGGCAGAGATATTCCTCTTTATGGCACCACGCATGCAGATTATTTCTGCGGAACAATTCCTTGCACAAGAAACCTTACTGAGAAGGAAATCGATGAGGCATATGAGGTTAACACTGGTAAGGTTATCATCGAGACTTTTGAGGAGCGAGGCATCAATACAAAGTATGTGCCAGGTGTTATCTGCAAGAATCATGGCCCATTCACATGGGGCAAGGATGCAGATCAGGCTGTATACAATGCAGTAGTTCTTGAAGAGGTTGCTAAGATGGCGCTCTTCACAGAGCAGGTTAATCCACAGGTTCAGCCAGCTCCAGATTGCATCCGTGATAAGCATTTCAACCGTAAACACGGCGCTAACGCATACTACGGGCAGAATTAGTGATAAAGCATTAAGTAAGTATCAAGCTCTTAGTGTTGCTCAGGCGAAGCTTTCTTCAGCTGAGCTGAGCAATATCTAAGGCTTGAGACTGTAACTTAATGCATATTTTAAAGTTTTTTCTTAGTTTTTACTCAGATTCTTCACAAATAGTATTAAGTGAAGTTATATAATGGTATCACTAATAATAGATTAAGCCATTCGTTACCGAACGGGGTAGCGGGTGGCTTTTTCGATGTTGCATAAAAATAGGAGATGGCCATTTAAGCCATCTCCTAATTAATTCATAATCCTCATCTCTGAGAAAAGTAACTATCAACTCCAGCTACAATTCCATCAGCAAGCTTGTCCTGATAATCAATATCAGCAAGCTTTTCATCGTCATCAGGATTATTCATATTTCCAATTTCC
>JAFYYE010000423.1 GCA_017557715.1 Pseudobutyrivibrio sp. | reverse complement strand
GTGATTTGAGATAATCTTTCTTAAATCAGATGATTTCTGGCGAATGTTAGTATATTGATTTCGCTTAGCATAAAACTCAACTAGTACATCAGACATGTTGTCATATTCTTTAGATGCTTTATCTTGATACATAAAAAGAGAAACTGGGGCGTATTCGATTGGCTCGCCCTTACTTTCATCCATCACAATATTGTAATTATATTTGTTTTCTAAAACATCAGACATAAGAATAGAAAACTCTTTAAAAAGCTTATCTTTGTGTTCATCAAATAAAGAAGCACAACTAGCGTCTGAATCAATACCAGCTCTATAGCAAATTTCGTTGGCGATAGTAGGACTGATACCTATAAATGATGACATGATAGCTCTAAAAACAGACTCGCTGCGTTTTAAGACAGTATCCTTGAAATACGTTTCTGATACATTTAGAGGATTAATTTTCCCTTCTTGGGCTGGAATAAAGTATTCTCTACCAGGTAGAACTTCTCTAACCGAACTAACAGAAGATGGGACATGTTTGATAGCATCAAGAATCATGTTATCTTCGTTGCAGAAGATAATATTAGAATGTTTACCCATAATCTCTACATAAAGATATTTAAAAGTGATATCACCCATTTCATTTAAGTGCTGAATCTTAAAACGCACTGCTCGTTCCATATCCATTTGAGATATTTCAATAATACGCCCAGCTCCAATATGCTTTCTAAGTAACATACAAAAACCTGGCGCAGTTGCAGGTGCAGGCTTATTATCGTTTGTTATATACATAAATGGGAGAGAAGCATTAGCTGATATTAAAAGTCTTTTGTTACCATTAGATGTATTTATTGTGATAAGTAATTCTTCCCTTTCAGGTTGAGAAATCTTATTGATTTTTCCGTTCAGAAGATTTTCATTAAATTCATGAACCAGTGAGTGTATAGATATTCCGTCAAGTGCCATATTTACCTAGTTCCTTTCAATCTATAATTGACTATTATCATACATTTATTTATAATTAAAAACAACTATGTAAATGTGGGATAGTTTGCGACATACATAGTCAAAGGAGACTCACATGGTTCGAAGCATGACAGGTTATGGCAAGGGAATTGCCGAAAATAGTGACGCTAGAGTCACCATCGAGATGAAATCAGTTAATCACAGATATCTCGATCTCAATATCAAACTTCCTAAGAAGCTCAACTTCTTAGAGAGCACAGTTCGTAATAAAATCAGCGAGAGCATTTTCAGGGGTAAAGTTGATGTTTATATTACTCTTAATGAGCATTCAGATGCCTGCTATCAGGTGTCTATTAATGATGCCATTGCTTTAAAGTATTATGAATCAATTTCTGCCATGGCTGAAAAGCTTGGTATAGATAACGATATGAAGGCCAGCAGCATTTCTCGACTTCCAGATGTAATTGAGCTTGAAGAGACTGATGCCGATGAAGACAGCCTTAAAGAGCTTGTTCTTTCTGCTCTTGATGATTGTATAAAACAATTTGTGGAAGCACGTATTGCTGAGGGCAATCGTCTTGAAGCAGATTTAATTTCAAAAATGGATGAGATGCTTGTATTAGTGGATAAGCTAGAAAAGAGAAGTCCTCAAATTATCGAAGAATACAGAGCAAAGCTTCTCACAAAAGTTCATGAGCTTTTAGAAGATACAAAAATAGATGATACAAGAATTGCTCAGGAAGTGGTTTTGTATGCTGATAAAATCTGTATCGATGAAGAAATGGTTCGCTTAAAGAGCCATGTAGCCGAGACCCGTTCAGTATTTGATTTAGATAAAGAAGTCGGTAGAAAGCTTGATTTCTTAGCTCAGGAATTAAATCGTGAGGCTAATACAATCCTTTCAAAATCTACAGATGTAGAAATTGCCGATATTGGTATCACATTAAAAACACTTATCGAAAAAGTTAGGGAGCAAATTCAAAATATAGAATAATTATGGCTTTTGTAAATATCGGTTTTGGAAATATTATCAATAGCAAAAAAATTGTATCTATGATAACATCAGACTCTGCGCCAGCAAAAAGAATCATTTCAGGCGCAAAGGAGAGTGGCACCATCATTGATGCCACTCAGGGGCGACGCACTCGCTGTGTCATTATTTGTGATCAGCACGTTGTTCTTTCGGCACTTATGCCAGATACAATATCAAATAGAATAATGGAAAATTCCATAAAGGAGGAATCAGATTATGATGCATGATAAAGGGCTTGTAATAGGTCTTTCCGGATTTTCTGGAGCTGGAAAGGGTACTATTATGAAGCATTTATTAGAAGCCCATCCAAATGATTATAATCTTTCAATATCTGCCACGACCCGCGGTATGCGAGCAGGAGAAAAGGACGGCAGAGAATACTTCTTCAAAACTCGTGAAGAGTTTGATGCAATGATTGAAAATAATGAGCTTTTGGAATATGCCACATTCAATGGTAATTCATATGGAACACCAAGGGCTTATGTAGAACAGCTTATAGAGCGTAGAAAAGATGTTATTCTTGAAATTGAAATACAGGGTGCACTTCAAGTAAAAGAAATGTTCCCAGATGCATTATTACTATTTACAATGCCTCCATCAGCAAAGGAGCTTGAAAACAGACTTGTAGGTAGAGGAACTGAGACTCCTGAGGTTATTTCTCAAAGACTTGCAATATCATGCAAAGAATCTCAGTACATGGACAAGTATGATTACCTGATAATCAATGACTCTTTAGAGAGAGCTGTTGATCAGGTTCATAATATAATTCAGGCTGAACATTTTAAAGTATCTAGAAATACTACAGCCATAAATGAAATGAAAAATGAATTAAAGGTATTTGAAAGGAGTAATTAATTATGATACATCCATCTTATGTTGAACTTATGGAAAAGGTTAATGAAAATGTAGAGGTTGGAGAGGAGCCAGTAGTTAACTCTCGTTATACAATCGTTGCTGCTACAGCAAAGCGTGCTCGTCAGATTATCGACGGAGCCGATCCACTCATTAAGTGCAATAAGGGTGACAAGCCTCTTTCGGTTGCTGTAAATGAGCTTAATGATGGTGCAATCAAAATCTTAAACGAGGAAATTAACAACTAATTTTATGAAAGTATTATTTGTTTCACTCGGTTGTGATAAAAATCTTGTTGACTCTGAGCATATGCTTGGGGATTTGATGAACAATGGATTTACAATATGCGATGATGAAGCTGAAGCGGATATCATTGTAGTAAATACCTGTTCATTCATTGCTGACGCCATGGAAGAAAGTATTCAAAATATTATCGACCTTGGCCAATATAAGGAGACTGGTAATCTTAAAGGTCTTATCGTTACTGGTTGCCTTGCTCAGCGTTTTACTGACGAGATTCTTTCTGATTTACCAGAGGTAGATGCCATTATCGGAACTAATTCCTACGATGAGCTTATCAATGCCATCAATAAAGTTCTTGAAAAAAATGGCGAAAAACCAATCTATAAAAAGCCTCTTACCGGCTTACCTAAAGATGGCAAAAGAGTTCTCACTACAGGCGGACATTTTGCATATCTTAAAATTGCTGAGGGATGCAATAAAAGATGTACCTATTGCATTATCCCTTATATAAGAGGTGATTACCGTTCCGTACCAATGGAGCAGATTTTAGCAGAAGCAAAACAGCTTGTAGCTGACGGCGTAAAGGAAATTATTCTTGTTGCTCAGGAGACTACAGTATATGGTACAGATATTTACGCTAAAAAATCTCTTCCAGAGCTACTTAATAAGCTTTGTGAAATAGAAGACCTTCAATGGATTCGTATTCTATACGCTTATCCAGAAGAGATTACCGACGAGCTTATTGATTGCATGGCTTCACAGCCTAAAATTTGCAATTACATCGATATGCCAATTCAGCATTGTAATGATGAGCTTCTTAAAAAAATGGGGCGTAAAACAAACAAAGCTGATATTATGAATATAGCTAATCGATTAAGAATAGCTATGCCTGATATATCACTCAGAACCACTTTGATATGTGGTTTCCCAGGCGAAACAGAGGAGATGCATCAAGAACTTCTCCAGTTTATCGAGGATATGAAATTTGATAGACTTGGTGCTTTTGCATACTCAAAAGAGGATGGTACTGTAGCCGCCACTTGGGATAATCAGGTTGATGAAGATTTAAAACACAAATGGCAAGAAGAAGTTATGCTTTGCCAAAAAGACATTTCAATGTCAAATAATAAAAACTATGTTGGAAGAACAATCCCAGTATTTATAGAGGGCAAGCTTCCAGAAGATGGTGTGTTTATCGGACGTACTTATCGTGACACTCCATCAGTTGATGGTTTCATTTTTGTTAATAGTGACACCGAGCTTACAAGCGGTCAATTTGTTGATGTGACTGTTACAAGCTTTGATGAATATGATTTGATAGGAGATGTAGCGTTATGAATTTACCAAACAAATTAACACTTTTAAGAGTATTTATGATTCCATTCTTTGTGTTCTTTCTTCTCATTAATCCAGAAGTAACAGCACTTAGAATCATCGCTGACCTTATCTTTATCGCAGCATCACTTACAGATATGGCCGACGGAAAGATTGCACGTAAGTATAATCTTGTTACTAATTTCGGAAAATTTATGGATCCACTTGCAGATAAACTTCTTGTTTGTTCTGCCATGATTTGTCTTATCCAAACAGGACAGCTTGCAGCTTGGTTTGTAATTATTATAGTTGCAAGAGAATTTATCATTTCCGGATTCAGACTTATTGCTGCAGAAAATGGTGTAGTTATCGCTGCCAACATTTTCGGAAAATTTAAAACTGTAACACAGATGGTTATGATTGTCATTCTTGTAGCTAACCTTCAATTTGGATGGCTCATTGTTCTTGGTACTATCTTTAAATGGTTAGCACTTATTATGACAATAGTTTCTCTTGTTATTTACATCTATCAGAATATTGATGTACTTAAGGAGCAGAAATAATGGATATTCATTCTATCATCAGTACGCTTTCTGACAAAGGCTTTACTGTGTCCACTGCAGAATCCTGTACTGGTGGTATGATTGCCAGTTCAATTGTAGATGTTCCTGGTGCGTCTGATTGCTTTAACGAAGGTTACGTAACCTATTCTAATGAAGCAAAAATGAAAAATCTGGGCGTAAAAGAATCTACATTGATTGCACATGGAGCTGTTAGCTACGAAACTGCTTTAGAGATGGCAAAAGGCGTTAAAAAGAAGGCAAAATCTACTTTTGGATTGTCATCTACTGGTATAGCTGGGCCAGGTGGAGGTTCTCCTAAAAAACCTGTAGGACTAGTTTATATTGGTTGTGCTTTTGGCGAGGATGACTGTGTAGTTAAAGAACTTCACTTAAAGGGAGATAGAACTACCGTCAGAACTCTAGCCACTCAAGAGGCTATAAAGCTTCTTTCAGAATGTTTGAAAAATAGGTGATTAAGATTTGAGAATTATTTCAGGTAATAAGAGAGGTATGGTTCTTGAAAGCCCTGAGGGACTTGATACAAGACCAACCTCCGACAGAATTAAAGAAACTCTTTTCAATATGATTGCCTTTGATATTCCAGATTGTAATTTTCTAGATTTATTTTCTGGAAGTGGTCAGATGGGTATCGAAGCTCTTAGCAGAGGCGCCAAAGAGGCTGTATTCGTTGAAAAGGATAAAAAGGCACTTGCTTGTATAAATAAAAACATTGCAAAAGCAAAACTAGAATCATGTTCTAAAGTGTACAGTGAAGATGTCTTTTCCGCTCTCAATAGAATAAAATGTCCTGATGGCTTTGATATCGTTTTTATGGACCCACCATATAATAAGCTTATTGAAAAGCAGGTTTTAGAATCCCTTGTCAATAAAAGCTTTATAACAGAAACTACTACAATAATAGTAGAGGCAAGTTTAGAAACTGATTTTGATTATGTTCCTGATCTTGGCTATGTTATTACAAAAGAAAAAGTCTACAAGACAAATAAACATATATTTTTAAAGAAGGCGTAATATGAAAAGAGCAATTTATCCTGGAAGCTTTGACCCAATTACTTATGGACATTTGGATATAATTAAAAGAGCTAGCAAATTATGCGATGAATTAATTGTTGGCGTTCTCAATAACAACCAAAAAAATCCGTTGTTTTCCATTGATGAACGTGTTAGTATGATAAGGGAATTGACAGAAAATTTAGACAATGTCAAAGTCGAGTGCTTCGAAGGTTTACTAGTTGATTTCGCAAAAAAGAAGGATGCACAGGTTATAATTAGGGGGCTTAGAGCTGTTACTGATTTTGAAAATGAAATTCAGTTGGCTCAGTCAAATAAAGTTCAGTATCCAGAACTTGAAACGTTGTTTATGACAACATCTTTACAATATTCTTATTTGAGTTCTACAGTCGCAAAAGAATTTGCGTCCTACGGGGGAGATATCAGCCTATTTGTTCCATCTCAGGTTATACCTCTCATAGAAGCCAAATTTAAAAACAAGGAGAAGTAATGTCATGCCAAACTCAAGCAAAATTGAAGATATTATCGATGAGATCGAAGCTTATATTGATGATTGTAAACCAACAGCTTTTTCTACAAGCAAGATTGTCGTAAATAGAGATGAATTAGAGTCATTAATTCAGGAGCTTAGAACAAAAACTCCTGATGAAATCAAAAAATATCAGCGTATGATTGCTAATAGAGAGCAGATACTCGCTGATGCAAAAGCTAAGGCTGATGAAATTATTAGTCAGGCTCAAATACAAACAAATGAATTGGTTTCTGAGCACCAGATTATGCAACAGGCATATGCTCAGGCTAATGAGGTTATTTTAATTGCGCAAAAAACCGCTCAGGAAAAGATTGATAGAGCAACAGAAGATGCTAACAATATTAGAATGGGTGCTATCGCATATACGGATGAATTACTTGCAAATATCCAGACTATACTTGCAAATTCAATAGAGACAACTAGAAGCCGTAATGAAAGTTTCCTAGCTACTATGCAGACATATTTAGATACAGTGGATGCTAACAGAGCTTCACTTGTTCCTGATTCTATAAATGAAGGAAATGTTGATCCTGCTAATGCTGAAAATACTTCAGAGGCTCCTACACCTGCTGTTGAAAATCCAAGTATACAGGCAGTTCCTTCAAGTGAAGAAGAATTACCAGCTCTTGATATTCCAGATCAATTTTTTAACAAAGAGTAATTAACAAAATTTAGAGGCATCCACAGGCTGGATGCCTTAATTATTTAAGAGGTTTATAGTTTATATGCAACAATTTTTACCAGTTTCAAAAAAGGATATGAAAGAACGCGGCATAGAGCAACTCGATTTTGTCTATGTTTGTGGAGATGCATATGTTGATCATCCTTCTTTTGGAGCTGCAATTATATGTAGAATACTTGAATTACATGGGTATTCGGTAGGAATCATTCCTCAACCGGATTGGAAAGATGATAATTCTATAAATATATTAGGTGAGCCACGTCTTGGTTTCTTTGTGTCTGCGGGAAATATGGATTCAATGGTAAACCACTATAGTGTTTCAAAACATCATAGAGAATATGACAACTATTCCCCAGGTGGTAAGGCAGGTTTAAGACCAGATTACGCTACAATAGTTTATTGCAATCTTATCCGTCATACTTATAAAGACAAACCAATTATTATTGGTGGAATAGAAGCTTCACTTCGAAGATTAGCACATTACGATTATTGGTCAAATAAAGTTAGACGTTCTATACTTTTGGATTCTGGTGCTGATATCATTTCATATGGAATGGGAGAGCGTTCTGTTGTTGAAATCGCAGATTGTCTTGCTTCTGGCATGGATGTAAAAGATATAACCTATATCGATGGCACTGTTTTTAAGACAAGAGATAAATCTTTTACTGAGGATGCGATTATACTTCCATCATTTGAAGATATTAAAGCTGATAAAAAAGCTTATGCTTCAAGCTTCTATACTCAATACGTAAATACAGATGCATTCACTGCCAAAAAGCTTGTGGAAACCTATGATGGGGCAATGTTTGTTATCCAAAATCCACCTCAAAAGCCATTATCTAGGCAAGAAATGGACGATGTTTATGCTATAGAATATATGCGCACCTATCATCCTATGTACGAGAAAGACGGTGGCATCCCAGCCATCAAGGAAGTAAAATTCTCTCTTATCAGTAACAGAGGATGTTTCGGTGGCTGTAATTTCTGTGCTCTTACCTTCCATCAGGGGCGTATTATTCAATCGAGAAGCCAAGAGTCTATTATTGATGAGGCTAAATTAATTACACAGGACCCAGAATTTAAAGGATATATCCATGATGTGGGAGGACCTACAGCAAACTTTAGAAATCCTTCTTGTAAAAAACAGATTGAAAAGGGTGTATGTACAAATAGACAATGCCTCTTTCCTACTAAATGTCCTAATCTTCAAGTTGATCATAAGGACTATGTACAACTATTAACCAAACTTCGAAAACTTCCTAAAGTGAAGAAGGTTTTTGTTCGTTCCGGCGTACGTTTCGACTATGTAATGTACGATAAAGATGATTCTTTTTTAAGAGATCTTTGTAAATATCATATAAGCGGACAGCTAAAAGTTGCACCTGAGCATATTTCCAACAATGTACTTAGTTACCTCGGAAAGCCTGATATAAGCGTTTACAATGCTTTCTGCGATAAATATGCGAAGATTAACAAAGAACTAGGTTTAAAGCAGTATTTGGTGCCTTATTTAATGAGTTCACATCCTGGCTCTACTCTTGATGACGCCATTGCTTTAGCAGAGTACTTGCGTGACCATCATTTATCACCAGAACAAGTACAGGATTTTTATCCTACACCTAGCACAATTTCTACTACCATGTACTATACAGAAATTGATCCTAGAGATATGAAGCCTGTTTATGTTTGCAAGAATCCTCATGAAAAGGCTATGCAGCGAGCTCTTATCCAGTACAAGAGACCTGAAAATTATGACCTTGTAAAAGAGGCACTTATGAAAGCAGGACGAGAGGATTTAATAGGATTTGACGAAAATTGTCTAATCCCTCCTAGAAAAATAAAAGGTAAACCTGTTAATAAAAAAGCCGTAGAGAAAAAGAATAATAAACCGGTAAACAATAAGAAAAACAACAGGCCTACAGACAATAAAAAGAACAAGAAAAAATCAAATGAAAGAACTAAGAATAGACGACGCAAATAGTAATCAGCGTTTTGACAAATATTTAAAGAGAGTATTATCTGAGGCAAGCACTTCTTTTATTTATAAGATGCTGCGCAAAAAAAATATCACTTTGAATGATAAAAAGGCTGATGGCTCTGAAAAACTTAATACAGGTGATGTGGTTAAAATTTGGTTTTCAGATGAGACTTTTGAAAAGATGAGCGGATCGACTCAGGCTGACCCATTATATGAAGCAATTTCAATGGAACCTAATGATATTGAAATTGTTTTTGAAGACGATGATATGATTATTATTAATAAACCGTCTGGCATTAAGTCTCAGAAGGATTCTGATGGAGAATTTTCTATTAATGAAATGGCTATCTCTTACATGATAAAAACAGGACAGCTTACTGATGAGAGCTTTAAGCATTTCCATCCTAGTATCTGTAACAGACTTGATAGAAACACCTCTGGAATAGTGTTGTTTGCTAAGAATCTTAGAACCGCTCAGAATCTTGGTCTAGCGCTAAAGGAACGACGCTGTAAAAAAATGTATCATGCAATCGTGCTTGGAAATATTTCTGAAGCTCAGACTATTGATGGATTCCTTTATAAGGATGAAGATACTAACAAGGTTTCTATACTTAATAAAGAAACTAAGGATGCAAAACCTATTAAAACAGCTTATCGTCCTATAAAGCATCTGGATAATGACCTTACTCTGCTTGAGATTCATCTGATTACAGGAAGAACTCATCAGATTAGAGCGCATCTTTCATCAATTGGGCATCCAATTTTAGGCGATATGAAATACGGAAATGCGAATATCAACAAAAGACTTAATGTAAAATCTCAACTTCTTCATGCATTCTCCATTGAATTCGAGGACGGAAAATGCTTTGAAGCAAAAGAGCCGGAGGAGTTTAATGTCTACTTTTAAATCAAGGGGGCTTCGAGGTTCTACCTTCGAGGAGTTTATTAATAAGACCAATGAGGTCTACGAAGAAAATGGTTTGGCATTGATTCAGAAAATCCCTACACCAATCACGCCTATCGACATGGATAAAAAAGGACATATTACTCTTGCCTATTTTGATCAGAAATCTACTGTGGATTATGTTGGAGCTATTCAGGGAATACCAGTTTGTTTTGATGCCAAGGAATGCAATAAAGACACGTTCCCCCTTCAGAACATTCATCAACACCAAATAG
>JAFYYE010000422.1 GCA_017557715.1 Pseudobutyrivibrio sp. | reverse complement strand
TGCTAGGAATGGTACAATAATATAGATAAGTACAAGGAGGAGCTTAGGAGTCATGAGATTTTTAGGAAATGTAATATGGATTATTTGTGAGGGGTTGATCAGCATTAAGGGAGAAACAAAATGACAGAACAAACAATACAGCGAATTAGGAAATTTACAGAGGATAGGGAGTGGGAGCAGTTTCATACTCCTGCCAACTTAGCGAAGTCCATTTCGATTGAGGCCAGTGAGCTTTTGGAGTGTTTCCAGTGGAGTGATGAGGATTATGATTTGGAGCATGTGAAGGAAGAGCTGGCTGATGTCTTGGTATATTGCAGAGATATGCTGGATGCCTTGGGGCTTGATGAAGACGATATCGTAAATGCGAAGATGACAAAAAATGAGGCAAAGTATCCAGCAGATAAGGCAAAAGGGAGTAATAAGAAGTATACTGAGTTGTAGGGGGATTCGGATGTTCTTTAAGAAAAGAGTGTCAAAGAAAACTTATGATAAGACCAGTGTGAAGCCCCAGGGAAATGGGAATGTGTCGCAGGGAAAGTGAGGAGAGTACAAGGAATGCGCTTTTAATGTGCATTCCTTTTATTAGGTTGACAAATCCGTATAATAGAATATAATTAGTACATAGAAAACGGATTGAATCCGATTATACGAATTTAATGCGTGCTAGTTATGGAGTAATAATGGGTAAGTCAGATGTTATAAGCTGCAATGTTATGGATAATCCAGCATACTTTGCAGACACTATCAATAATGGATTATTTGGTGGAAAGGAGCTTGTGAGGCCGGAGAATCTTAGAGAGTTGGATTCCACAGAAAGTGCTATTTTAGAAGATGCATTTAAAGACATTGTTCCATTTAAAAAGGAGAGAGATATCTTAAAAAGAGCTAAATTTCTTAGGGATGATGTGGCTACATATGTTATCATAGGAATAGAAAATCAGACAGAAATTGATTATGCAATGCCGGTTAGGAATTTCTGCTATGATGCCTTGAGATATGTTAAACAGATAGAAGCTATTTCATCTGCTAACAGAACATCAGAAGCTAATGGGAAAAAGAGTAGTTTAAGTAAGGCAGAATTTTTGTCTGGTATTAGAAAAGATGATAAAATAGAACCAATAATTACACTTACTGTATATTATGGTACCAAGGAATGGGATGGTCCTTTATCATTACATGAAATGTTCTCAGATCAGGTGAGTCCAGAAATTTTATCTTTAGTTTCTGATTATCGCCTTAATCTATTGGAACCTAAGAAGATTTCAAGCTGGGTTAATTTTAAGACCGATGTTGGCATTTTGTTTGAGCTGATTTCCGCTTCAGACAAAAAGAATGGAATTAAAGAGCTTGTTATGAATAGCCCAGAAAGATACTCTGATGTAAATAATGATATAATTAGGGCTATCAATTTCTATACAAAGTGTAAGTTACCAGTAAATGAGTTGGAGGAGAGTACAAATATGTGCTATGCATGGGAAAGCTCTATGAATGAGGCTAAGGATGAAGGCAGAGTGGAAGGCAGAGAAGAAGGAAAAGAAGCGCTTATGCAATTATTTTCTTGGTTAAAAGAAGCAGGTCGTCTTGAGGAAGCTATTGCTATTATGGATCAAGAGAATATAGATCTTAGAAATAAATTATTTGAAGAATTTAAAGCTAATTAATTATATCAAGTGAGGATATTATGACTATAAGCGATAGAGTTTTTGAGAAGCTTCAGGAACAGGGGATGACACAGAAGGAGTTTTCAGCGCAGACAGGGATTCCAGAGAGTACAGTTAGTGACTGGAGAAAAAAGAAGACAAACCCAGCTGCGGATAAGATTTTGATTATCTGCAAGGTTCTTGGTGTTACGCCTGAGTGGATATTATCTGGAATAGATGAAGATGGCGGCAGAAGCAAACCAGTGGATTATTATATTGTGGAGAAATCTTCTGAACAAGGTAAGCTAATCGAGACCTTTAACAATATGTCAGGTAGGGATAAAACATATCTTTTAGGATATATAGAAGCTTTTAAGAATATGCAAAAATAGGGAGTTTATGAAGGCAATAAAACGTATATGCGAAATGGAGGCTATACTTGATAAGGCCAACTATCTAGCAAATGTGCCTGTCCCCATTACAGAATGATTGAATTTGGAAATAATTTTGTAATGGGGACAGGCACATTTTTTTTTGAAAAATCAAGAAAGTTTAAGACTTTTCCTACTTTCTAAACTTTTAGTAAACAAAGTTCCTGCAGATTTAATCTGCGCATATACGATATCTGAACTTTCTGGCATTGAGCTGTCCGATAAAAATACAATGTGTCGAGTAGAATATAATATAGAGTTGGACAGAGACCGAGGAGGTTCTTGATGTTTTTGTAAGCTGATATTGACACCCTACAATGTAGGGCATATAATAAAATTAATAAGGGAGTATAAAGTGAATAGAACATTTATAGAAGTACCACTTTTCACAAAGCGTTGGAAAGAAATAGGGTTAAAAGACGATGATTTATTACGTCTACAGATTATGCTTTTAAAGGATCCACAGTCGGGACCTGTTATGGAAGGAACTGGTGGAATTAGAAAAGTAAGATTTCCTATAGAAAACAGAGGAAAAAGCGGAAGCATTAGAGTTTGCTATACTGATTTTGAAGAATATGAAGCAACATATTTAATTACAGCTTTTAAGAAAAATGAACAGGAGAATCTTACAGAAGCAGAGAAGATAATATTAAAGAAACTTGTTAAGTCATTGAAAGAAGAAGCTGCTAATAATAGGGGGTGACCGTTTATGAGTTCTTTATTTGAGGATTTAAAGGAAGGCTTACAAGAAGCTATTGATTTTGAAAAAGGTAACGGCAGAGCAAAGACTACAACTTATATTATTGACCCAGTACGAAGTTACTCTAATGTTGAAATTAAGGCTGTTCGTAATAAAGCTGGCATGACACAAGCTGTTTTTGCAAACTATCTTGGCGTTTCCAAGAAAACAGTAGAAGCTTGGGAGCTTGGAAGAACGCACCCTACTGGGCCAGCTAATAGATTGATTGAGATGCTTGATTATGGTAATACAGATAATCTTGCATTTATTTCGAGAGTGTAGGTGTATTATTAGATTTCTATGATGGTGATTTCGAGGTTGCTACCGAGTAGTGGGATTCACGTCATTCCTTTACCGTTAGGTCTTAGCAGGTGGAGGAATGGCTATGGGAAATAGGAGATAGATGATATTGAGGAAGGCACAATGCTTAAGTATGAGTTGATGCAGTATTATATTGTAGTCTAATCGATGGGGGATATAAAAATGCAGAAAAATGGTTGTGTGAGGGTTGGCGATACAGACATGTATTATGTGGCCTTCGGGGAAGGGAAAAAGAATCTTGTAGTTTTGCCAGGATTGTCAGATGGATTGTGGACGGTAAAGGGAAAGGCTATGCTCCTGGCAGGTTCCTACAAAAGGTTTTTCAAGGATTATACCGTTTACATGTTCAGCAGAAAGAATGAGATTCCAGAGGGCTATTCAATAGAAGATATGGCAGATGACCAGGCAATAGCTATGAGGAATCTTGGAATAGACAGGGCAATGGTTATGGGGGTATCCCAGGGAGGGATGATTTCTCAATATTTGGCGGCAAAGCATCCTGAGCTAGTTGAAAAATTGATTCTTGTGGTCACTGCACCATACGCCAACGATACAATAAAAAGTGTTGTTACAAAATGGATAGAAATGACCCGAAATGCTACTCATACAGAGCTAATGCTAGATACAGCGGAGAAAGTTTATACGAAGGAATTCAACGAAAAGAACAAGAAGTATCTACCACTTCTGGCCAGATTTACAAAGCCTAAGAATTATGACAGGTTTTGCAAAAACGCATATGCGATATTGAACTTCGATGCAAGACCAGTTTTATCAGGAATAAAATGTCCTACATATATTATGTCTGGCGACAGTGACAATACAGTTGGAAATGATGCTCCTTATGAGCTAAAGGCTGGGATTGAGCACAGTGAAATGCTTATCTTTGAAGGCTTGGGCCATGGATTGTTTGAAGAGGATAAGGATTTTTACAATAAAGTATTTGAGTTTTGTGAAAGATAATGTGGAATATGGAAACTAAGGCTAAAAAATCAACACAGGTAGAAAGAGTGACATTGCAACCATATTACAAAAGCCCCTCACTTGTTTTACTATTGGAAAGAATCTTTGAGATGAGCTAGAAATCTTTCGGCGATAGGTGTAAACGCCTGATATTTATTCCATGCTATATATATTCTATTTTCAAGCTTCGGAGACAGTGGTCTGAATACAAGGCCGCTGTCTTTTGACGTATTTACAAGATGTTCATAGGTGAGAAGATATCCTAAGCCTTCCATGGCAAAAATTGATCCATTGTAAGAAAGGCGGAAGGAACCTTCTAACTGAAGCTCTGAAAATCTGCTTCCAGCCCAGTTTCTAATATCTCCATTCCATGCCTGATCAGAACAGAATAATGGCAAGCCTACAAGGTCATCCAAACGGATGGCTTTTTTCTTTGCTAGGGGAGCGGTATCTGGAATGATAAGTCCCCAGGTGTCTGTTTGAGGGAATTCGATATATTCGTATTTGCGGATATCCGGTTGTTCTACCAGTACTACAAAATCAAGTAAGCCTTTATCGACCTTTTCAGAGAGCTGTTCTGTATCACCGCTTGTGATGTGATAATGAAGGTTCGGATAGTGTTGTTTAAAATCTTTTATAGATCTTGCCAGGTATCGAAGCTGGTAGGATTCAGCAAGACCAAGATAGAGTTCTCCACCAGCTATATCATCCAGAGAAACAAATTCCTGCTCGATTTTATCAGCCATGCTGACAAGATCTTCGGCACGATTGCGTAGCAGAATTCCTTCATCAGTAAGCTGGATACTAAAAGCATGTCTTGTGAAAAGCTTTTTCCCAAGTTCTTCCTCTAGCGATTTAAGCTGTTTTGACAGGGTAGGCTGAGTTACATGCAGAAGTTCAGCAGCTCTACTCATATTTTCTTCTCTTGCCACTGCTAAGAAATATCTTAAAGTTCTAATTTCCATAGAACACCTCCATTATCAATGATATGCCAAAATGGAATAATATGATATTCATTATAACTATTAGCAAGAGCATTTACAAGCTTGTATAATAAAGATATCAGGTAAACAGTACGATTGAGTAAGGAAATCTCATGGATAAAGAAAAACTGAAACAGTGCCTTATGGATACAGGATGTGACGAAGATGCATCAGAAAATATCCTTAAGCAATATGAATCTGGAAGCATGGAAAACATGTTTCGACTTTTGAAAAAAGAGCGTTGCCGCATAATGGATGAATATCATGAATGTGGAAGAAAAATTGATTGCATGGATTTTATGCTTAGAGAATTTGAAAAAGAAATTAATAATGGAGGTATTAGAAGATGATTAAAAAAGAAGAATTGAATTTAGTAACAGAGTGGGACAAGACTTTTCCAAAGAGTGAAAAAGTAGATCACAGCAAGGTGACATTTGTGAATCGTTATGGGATTACCCTTGCTGCAGATATGTATGTACCAAAGAATGGGACTGGAAAGCTTCCTGCTATCGCGGTATCAGGACCTTTTGGAGCAGTTAAGGAACAGTGTTCCGGCCTCTATGCACAGACTATGGCTGAAAGGGGATTTCTTACCATTGCCTTTGATCCCTCTTTTACAGGTGAAAGTGGAGGCGTGCCACGATATATGGCATCTCCGGATATTAATACAGAAGATTTTATGGCAGCGGTGGACTTTCTGTCATTAAATGACAAAGTGGATCCAGACAGAATCGGAATTATCGGAATCTGTGGATGGGGTGGAATGGCACTGAATACAGCTGCTCTTGATACTAGAATCAAGGCGACCGTTGCTTCTACTATGTACGATATGACCAGAGTAAATGCAAATGGATATTTTGATTCTGAAGACAGTGAAGAAGCACGTTTTGAAAAGAAAAAAGCTATGTGCGCACAGAGACTTGAGGATTTGAAAAACGGTGAGTATAAACTTGGAGGCGGCGTAGTAGATCCTCTTCCGGAGGATGCTCCGTTCTTTGTAAAGGATTATTATGATTACTACAAGACAGATCGTGGATATCACCCTCGTTCTTTAAACTCCAATGGTGGTTGGAATGTAATCGGATGTGAGTCCTTTATGAATCAGCCAATTCTTAAATACAGCAATGAAATCAGAAATGCGGTTCTTATTATCCATGGTGAAAAGGCACACTCTTGTTACTTTGGCAAAGATGCCTATACCAATATGGTAAAGGATAGTAAATATGCAGATAACAAGGAGCTAATGATTATACCGGAAGCAACGCACACAGATCTTTATGATGGTGGTGATAAGGATTACATTCCTTTTGATAAGCTAGAGAATTTCTTTGATGAGTATTTAAAGTAAAAATCGGGAGGGGAATGCTTCATGTGATGAATTCTTATTAGGCTATATAGCTAGCTTCCAGGTGTTGTTAGTTTTAGAGTTATAGTAAAGCCTAACAGTGCGCTCAAGCCCCATAAGGTGGACCCTGCATTCGAAGACGTCAGTCTGATTGCAGATATAGAGTCCATCTGGTGTGGTATGGGCGCCTTTTTTAGGTAAAGGCTTGTAGGATTTTACAGTGTAGGTCTCATAAATGCCATCCTCATTCTGCAGGCGGAATTTCAACGGAATGACAGTCCCATCAGCCTTCATTTGGCAAATGACATCGATTTTATCAAAAACTTTATTTAATCCGTAGTACATCTAAATTTACTCCTAATGCAAATATATGTTCCGAAACTATGTTCTGTATTATCACTATACACCCTAGAAAGAAAAATTTCAATCGGATATGCAAACAAATTTTCGATTTTCTGTGAGGGTGTATAATAAGTGTGTCATAGAAACAATTCTTGCAATAAAATAATCCTATGGTATTATATTAATAGATTTTACAAAATAAGATTGAGTAAAATCGAAATAATTTTATGTAAGGTAGTGTAGTATGAATAAGGAATTTGATATTCAACAATATATGACAAAAGGAGTGGAGAGAGTGGTTTCTGATGCGATAAAAGCTACTCTTAAGAATCCAAAAGAAAGTGCCTATATGGCTAAATTTGCGCTGGCAACAAAGGCAGCTTCAAAGAAAAGAGCCAAGCTGGAGGCAGAAGGGGAGCACATTCCGCCTTTCCTCATCGCAAGTATAACCAGCAGCTGTAACCTTCACTGCGCAGGTTGTTATTCCAGATGCAATAACGCGACAAGCGACACTGAGCCAGTTCACCAGCTTACAGATGACGAGTGGCTTACTATTTTTAACGAGGCAGATGATCTTGGCGTCAGCTTCATACTACTTGCGGGCGGCGAGCCACTTCTTCGCAAAGGAGTTATAAAAGCTGCTGGTGAAAAGCAGAATATTCTTTTCCCGATTTTTACTAATGGAACTTTCATGTCAGAACAATACTTTGATATGTTTGATAAAAACAGAAACCTCATTCCAATTATGAGCATTGAGGGAGAGAAAGATGCTACTGACAGCAGGCGAGGCGATGGCGTTTATGATAAGCTCGTTTCAAATATGGATGAGCTGCAGAAGCGCGGACTTATTTTTGGCGCCTCAGTAACTGTGACAACGGAAAATATTAAGGATGTTTCATCCGAGAGCTTTATTGGAAAATTATCCGATAAGGGATGCAAGGCTGTAATCTTTGTTGAGTTCGTTCCTGTGACGGATGATTCTAAGCATCTTGCGCCAGGTGATGTTGATAGAGAATATCTGAAAAATGAAATTATGAGATTGAGAGAGGAACATCCAGAGATGGTATTTGTATCATTTCCTGGGGATGAGAAGAGCTCAGGCGGTTGCATTGCGGCAGGCAGAGGATTCTTCCATATCAATTCTCATGGAGGAGCAGAGCCTTGCCCATTTTCACCTTACTCAGATATAAATGTAAAAGACACATCCCTTAGGGAAGCCATGAACTCAAGATTATTCAAAGCGCTGCAGAAGGAAGGTGTGCTACTGGATGATCATGATGGCGGATGTGTTTTGTATGAAAAGAGACAGGAAGTAGAAGCACTTCTAAAGTGCGAATCATGGAAGAGGAGATAGGAGAAAATTATGTCAGTTACATTAACCCCACTGTCACCAGATGACCGTGAGCAATTTATATTAGATAATCAGGAGGCGTTTAATTATGGCGCCTTGGAAGAGTTTGGGCGTAGAGATGACCATTTTGAAGAGGATGAGCAAATCATTTCTCGTGAGACCATAGAGCAATCCATTGATGGAGGAGAGGCTTATCGCATCATGGATGATGGCAAACCTGTTGGTGGGGTTATCATTAAGGTTGATGGTGATAGAGGCGATTTAGATATTCTTTTCACAGCACCCAAAGAGCACAGTAAAGGCGTGGGCTATGCTGCTTGGTGCGAGGTGGAGAAGCTTCATCCAGAGGTAAAGGTTTGGGAGACAGTGACTCCATATTTTGAGACCAGAAACATCCATTTCTATGTGAACCGATGTGGATTCCATATAGTGGAGTTTTACAATAAGTTCCATCCAGATCCAAACGACCCTGATGGGGAACATATGGATTTGGATGACCAGTTCCCAGATGGGATGTTTAGATTTGAGAAGGTGATAGGAGAAAGAGATTGATCATAGTGTCAATGTCATTAAGTTAGCATTGTAGTGGAGGCTAAAATGAGGAAAACGAGATTAGAGCAATTAGCTCCAATCTCGTTTT
>JAFYYE010000421.1 GCA_017557715.1 Pseudobutyrivibrio sp. | reverse complement strand
GACCTTCGCGAGCAGTCTGGCGCAGGTATGATGGATTGTAAGAAGGCACTCGCAGAGTGCGATGGTGATATGGATGCAGCTTTCGAGCTCCTTCGTAAGAACGGTGCAGCTAAGGCTGAAAAGAAGGCATCTCGTATCGCAGCAGAGGGTATCTGCAAGGTAGTAGTAGAAGGCAATACAGCAGTTGCTCTTGAGGTTAACTCAGAGACTGATTTCGTTGCTAAGAACGAGAAGTTCCAGACATATGTTGAGCAGGTTGCAAATCAGATTCTTAAGTCTGATGTTAAAACAATTGATGAGCTTCTTGCACAGCCATGGGCTGAGGATTCATCTAAGACTGTTAACGATGTTCACGTAGAGATGGTTGCTACAATCGGTGAGAAGCTTTCTCTTAGAAGATTCGAGAAGGTTACAACTGATGGATTCGTAGTATCTTATACACACGGTGGTGGACGTATCGGCGTTATCGTTGATATGGACGGTGTTGAGTCAGATGCAGCTAAGGAAGCAGCTACAAATCTTGCTATGCAGATTGCAGCTCTTAATCCTAAGTATGTTAGCCGTGATGAGGTTTCAGCTGATTACATCGCTCACGAGAAGGAAATCCTTCTTGCTCAGATTATGAACGATCCTAAGGAGTCACAGAAGCCTGAGAAGGTTATCAATGGCATGATTGAAGGACGTGTATCTAAGGAGCTTAAGGAAATCTGCTTACTTGATCAGGTTTACGTAAAGGCTGAGGATGGAAAGCAGACAGTTGCTAAGTACTTAGAGGAAGTTTCTAAGGCTACAGGTTCAGCTCTTTCAATCGAGAGATTCGTTCGTTTTGAGACTGGTGAAGGTCTTGAGAAGAAGAACGAAGACTTCGCAGCAGAGGTTGCTGCACAGCTTGGCTAATAGCATATTATTTAAAGAGTCTACATTTTGTAGGCTCTTTTTTTGTCCTTTATCTTGCAATATGGTTGTGATAAAATGAAATAGAAAAATTTAGGGGAGGATGTTATATTTTGGACATTGCAAATGAAGGTCTTGAGAGGCAACGTGCAAAGCGTAAACGTGTTGCGCGTATGAAAAAGATGATAGTGTCTACCTTACTCATCTTTATACTTATCACGACATGTGTTATGACATTTTTGGTTATTGAGGTTATTTCGCTGCAGAAACAGTTGGATGCATTAACTGCAAATATGGCTGTTGCTGAGACAGTGGAAGACACTGAAGAAATGGTAGATGATAGCTTTTTGGATAATGTATATCTTGTGGATAATATTGATAACATTGCAGAAGAAGGAGATATTCCACTTGTTTATCTTACTTTTGACGATGGTCCAAGCGAGAATACAGATGCCATTCTAGATATTCTAGACGATTACAATGTGAAGGCTACATTCTTTGTGGTTGGTCAGGATACTGAGATATACGGTGATGAATATCGTCGTATTGTAGATGAAGGCCACACTATAGGAATGCATTCGTATAGTCATAATTATTCTAAAATTTATCAGTCATCAGATTCTTTTATTGCGGATTACAACAAGATTCATGATTTGATTCTTGATGTCACTGGGGTTGACACTAAGTATTATAGATTCCCTGGCGGCAGTAGTAATAAAGTCAGCAATTCAAGTATGTCAGTTTTTATTAATTATTTGAATCAGGAAGGGGCAGTTTATTACGATTGGAATGTTGCCTCCGGAGACGCTACTTCACAGGCTTTTACTGCCGATGAACTTGTTGATAATGTAATGAAGGATGTGGTAAAATACAAGACGTCTGTAGTACTGTTGCATGATGCGTCAAATAAAGATGCGACAGTCGAAGCACTTCCTCGATTGATTGAATCTCTCAATGAGGCAGGTGCTATGATTTTACCAATCACAGATGATACAACAATTATACAGCACGTAAGTGTTGTTCAATAAGAATAATGTTATGGAGGAATTGTAATGGGCTTTTTTAAGGATTTCAAAGAGGATTTTAATGACGCAGTAAATGAGCTTGTCCCAGGCGGAGAGGACACTACATCAGATGAGGTTATGGTTAACACTCTCGATGGGGATATTGACGTAGAGTCTGAGCTTACAAAGCTTGATGGTCTTCTTGAACAGGTATCAAAGAAGGTAGATACACCTGCAGAAAAGACAGAAGATGTTGCACCTGTACAGGAGCAACCAGCAGAGAAGAAATCATTCTTCTCAGAGACAAAAAGAGAAACTAGAATGGAGGCACCAAAGACAATGGGAGTTATGGAAAATGGTTCTGAAGGCAAGCCAGTTGCTTCAGATGAAAATGCAGTTATTACTGGTGGCATGAAGGTTACTGGTAATGTTGAATCAATCGGTTCTATTGAGGTTCAGGGAGAGATTGTCGGTGATGTTAAATGTAATGGCAAGCTTGTAGTTGCTGGTAAGGTTAATGGTAATTCTGAATCAGCTGAGTTCTTTGCAGACGCTGCAAAGATTGAGGGCGAGGTTGTTACAACTGGAACAGCTAAGATTGGTGTTGGTTCAGTTATTATTGGAAACATCACAGCTACTTCAGCAGTTATTGCTGGTGCAGTTAAGGGTGATATCGATGTTAATGGCCCAGTTGTTGTTGATACATCAGCTGTAGTTATGGGCAATATTAAGTCTCGTTCAGTACAGATTAATAACGGTGCTGTTATCGAGGGCTTCTGCTCACAGAGCTACTCAGATGTTGATGTTAACAGCGTATTTGCAATTTAATTCATAATATTGAGACAAAAATAAAAAGGAAAATGTTGTTTAATGAAAAGAGTAGTATTAAAGCTTAGCGGAGAAGCGCTTTCAGGGGACAAGGGTTTTGGTTTTGATGAAGCTACTTGTGTTATGGTAGCAAAGCAGGTTAAGAAGCTTGTAGATGACGGCATTCAGGTTGGTGTTGTTATTGGTGGCGGCAATTTCTGGAGAGGTCGTTCTTCTGAAAAAATCGATAGAACTAAGGCTGACCAGATTGGTATGCTTGCTACAGTTATGAACTGTGTTTATGTTTCTGAAATCTTCAGAACAGAGGGCATGAAGACACAGGTGCTCACACCATTTGAATGTGGTAATGTGTCAAAGCTATTTTCTAAAGACAGAGCAAACAAGTACTTTGAAAGAGGAATGGTTGTTTTCTTCGCAGGTGGCTTAGGACATCCATACTTCTCAACAGATACTCCAACTGTTCTTAGAGCAGTTGAAATCGAGGCAGATTGCATTCTTTTAGCTAAATCTATCGATGGTGTATATGATAGCGATCCAGCAAAGAATCCAAATGCTAAGCGTTATGATGAGATAAGCATCCAGGAAGTTATCGATCAGAAGCTTCAGGTTGTTGATATGACTGCTTCAATTATTGCTATGGAGCAGAAGATGCCTATGTATGTATTCTCTCTCAATGAAGAGGATTCAATAGTTAAAGCTATCACAGGCAAATTTAATGGCACGGTTGTAACCGTATAAGGAGGGCTAATGGATAATATACTTTCAGTATACGAAGAAAAAATGACAAAGAGCTACAATAATCTTGAGAGCGAATTCACTACCATTAGAGCTGGTCGTGCTAATCCTCATATCTTAGATAAGATTACTGTTGATTATTACGGAGCACCTACTCCACTTCAGCAGGTAGCAAATATTTCTGTTCCAGAGCCAAGACTTATCCAGATTCAGCCATGGGAAGCATCTTTGGTAAAGGAAATCGAAAAGGCAATCAATATGTCTGATATTGGTATCAATCCAACAAACGATGGAAAGCTTATTCGTCTTGTTTTCCCAGAGCTTACAGAAGAGCGTCGTAAGGAAATCGCTAAGGATGTAAAGAAGCATGGTGAAGATGCTAAGGTTGCAATCAGAAATATCAGAAGAGATGCTATTGATCAATTAAAGAAGCACTCAAAGGATGAGGGCGTTTCTGAAGATGAAATCAAGGATCTTGAGGATAAGTGTCAGAAGATGACAGATAAGTTCATCGCTGAGGTGGACAAAGCCGTTGAAGCTAAGACAAAAGAGATTATGACTGTCTAGTTGTGACGAAATTAAAACTATTAGGG
The DNA here is from genome assembly GCA_017557715.1 of Pseudobutyrivibrio sp. Classification (GTDB taxonomy): domain Bacteria; phylum Bacillota; class Clostridia; order Lachnospirales; family Lachnospiraceae; genus Pseudobutyrivibrio. Next base: position 710 of record JAFYYE010000421.1, on the reverse strand, counting down.
GGCACAATTTGTGCCCTTTTTGATTTATTAAAGATTATTTGGAGGCACTATGAACGTACCAGAGCATGTAGCTATAATACTAGACGGAAATGGAAGATGGGCAAAATCAAAGGGAATGCCTCGTACCTATGGACATACTGTGGGAGCTAAAAATGTTGAGACAATTTGTAGAGCTGCTCATGATTTAGGAATTAAGTATGTCACTATGTATGCATTCTCTACAGAAAACTGGTCTCGCCCAGATGATGAAGTTAAGGCATTAATGAAGCTTCTTGGTGAGTATGTTAAGACTTGTATGAGGACAGCCAAGAAAGACAACCTTCGAGTTCGATTTATTGGTGATTTATCAAGACTTGATGAAAAGCTTATAAAAGCAATAAATGAGCTTACTGAGTATTCTTCTCAGTTTACTGGCCTTACTCTTACTATTGCAATCAATTATGGTAGTAGAGATGAGATGACAAGAGCTATCAGAAAGGTGGCTTCTGATGTAAAAGATGGTAAAATAGAAGCTGAGGATATTTCTGAAGAATTGTTTAGTTCATATCTTGATACAAAGGATATACCAGATCCTGACTTTATGATTAGAACATCAGGAGAACAGCGTTTATCAAATTATCTTTTATGGCAGTTAGCTTATGCGGAGTTTTACTTTACTCCAGTCCCTTGGCCAGAGTTTACTCCTGATGAGCTTAAAAAAGCTGTAGAAG
>JAFYYE010000420.1 GCA_017557715.1 Pseudobutyrivibrio sp. | reverse complement strand
CCAAATTTAAGGAATCATATAAAATGCGTAAATCATTCTCAGCCATAGAAATGAAACCGTCAAATGTTTTGACGTCGGCTGGTTCATCGAATTTATTTGATAGAGACTCTGGCTTATCAAGAGAAGTCTCTCTAGAATCAACTGGATTAATACAATGCTTTTTAATAGCATCAAATTCGTCGTCAGAAATGCTACCCTCAATAACATAGGTAGTCGCTGTATGAATAGTAGGCTCTTCATTCTCATTTAAAAGCTTAAGACACTGCTCAGCAGAGTCAGCACGCTGGTCAAACTGACCTGGCAAAAATTCAACAGAGAAGACACGCCCATTGTAATCAAATGTCTCTTCGTAAACATCATCAACAGGAGGCTCGGAAAACACCGTCTTTACTGCTTTCTTAAAAACGTCGTCAGAAACATCCTGAACATCATAACGAATCAGAACTCTAACTCCTGTAACATCCTTGATGCCTAAGTAACTTCCTATTTCGGAAAACAGTGACTTGGCAGATACTGCAAATTGTGGCTTCTTTTCAACGTAAACTCTTCTTACTTTGCCCACATTACACCTCCGTATATTTACTTGAAATCTGTGAGACATGGCACCTGCTATGGGTATTTAGGCAACGAAAACTAGTAATAATAGCAGGTAGCCTCACAGTCAAGGAAAGTATAACACAAAAAATTCACAACTCCTAATAATTTTTTAGTCTTTTTTCCTCCAGAAATTTGTTACTTTTAACGAAACATCATCTACTGTGGTAAATTCAGCATCATTCCATTCTCGAGGAAACGTCTTTCTATAACTACTAAAACGAAATCTCTCATCTAGAAGAGCAATTACACCCACATCATCCTTTGTTCGAATCAGACGTCCTGCCGCCTGAATCACTTTATTCATTCCAGGATACAAATAGGCATATTCAAAACCATTTTTTCCTTCCTCATCGAAGAAGTCCGCCATAAGTGCTCTTTCATTTCCCACTTGTGGCAAGCCCGCTCCTAATATAATTGAGCCAATAAGCTTTCCTCCTACTAAATCAATCCCCTCTGAGAATATTCCACCAAGTGTACAAAATGCCACCATAGAGTTATCTCTTTTCTTCTCAAATTCCAGTAGAAAGTCCTCTCTCTCCTGCTCTGTCATATTCTGCTGCTGTATTATTATCTCAACATCATCGCAAAGAGTCTGATACTTTTTATGAATATCTTCCAGAAATTTATATGATGGACCAAAAACCATATAATTCCCCTGCTTCGCATTTACGATAGTATGAATATATCTTGCAAACTTAAGATATTCATCCTCGCCACGTCTAGTGTACTTGCTTGTAACATCTGTCCCAAGAAGAAGCAATCTGTTTTTCTGGTCAAAAACAGAATCGACATATATTGCATAAACATCATTTATATTACAAAGCAAATCCTTATAATAATCGATTGGTAAAAGAGTGGCGCTGAAATAAACTGTAGCTCTTGCCATTGCAAGCCTCTGCTGAAGCTGTGCTGAAGGGTCTATACAGTACAAATGAAGATTAAAGTTTTTGTCATCATCAAAATCACAGTAAATACGATAGTGATCTCTATCCTGCTGGTAGGAAAGTGCTGTGAAATTTCTTAATCTAAAATAAAAATCCAGAACCTCATCCTGATAAATACCAAACTTAATTTCTTTCTTAAATAGCTGCTCTAAAATCATTTGAAGATTGTCACAAGCATTCATCAACAAATCAATGTCATCAAGTACAGTAATTTCTTTGTCACATTCTCGCTTGTACTCAAGCATGATTCGATTACATTTTTCAAGTGCATTTACCAATTTTTTACTAATAGGCTTTGCATATCTTTTTATGGAAAGTATTTCTTCTTTTATAAGAGTCTCCGAATACATTTCCCTGGCTCTATCAACCATATTGTGAGCCTCATCTATGAGAAAAATATGCTCGCCATTTTTCCCTTCAGCAAAAAATCTTTTCAAATATACATTTGGATCAAACACATAATTGTAATCGCAGATGATTCCCTCGCACCAGGTACTTACATCAAGAGCCAGCTCGAATGGGCAAACCACATACTCCTGCGCATAGCCAAGAACAACATCACGGGTGATAACAGTCTCTTTAGTAATTATTTCATATATAACATCATTAACTCTGTCAAAGTGGCCTCGTGCATAAGGACAATTATCAGGATTGCAATCTGCTTCATCACAAAGGCACATCTTTTCTTTTGCTGTAAGCATAATTGTTCTGCCTTCATATCCGTTTTGCTCCAGCAGACTGTAGGCATCTCTTGCTGCCAATGCTGTAGCTGTTTTGGCAGTAAGATAAAACACTCGCTCGGCTAATTCTTGTCCTAATGCCATCACAGCAGGAAAGACATTTGCAATAGTTTTACCTGTACCTGTGGGAGCCTGCATGAACAAAATTTTTCTTCTATATATACTTCTGTACACATCTGATACAAGCTTCTTTTGACCATCTCTATACTCATACGGGAACTCAAGCCCCTGAATAGATTCTAAAAGCTCCATTTTATGATAGTACTGAAAATCAGCCCACTTTTTAAATATGTTTATTATAGTAAGAAACCACTCTTCTATTTCTTCAAAAGAGTATGTTTGATT
>JAFYYE010000419.1 GCA_017557715.1 Pseudobutyrivibrio sp. | reverse complement strand
GAGAAGATTGAACCATTGTGTGAAAGCATCTTAACAATCTCGTTTTCCTTAACGAACTTAAGAGCATCACCAATCTGATCTGCTGTAAGAGCAACCTGATCATATGTCTCAACATCCATGAAGTTGTAAAGCTCACCATCATTATAAAGGTACTGCATATCCTTACGATCGATACGTGCAGCTGGGAACTTCTCTGTAGGACGGAAAGATGTCTCTGTAACACCGCCACCCTTGATATCCTTAAGCTTTGTACGAACGAAAGCTGCGCCCTTACCTGGCTTTACGTGCTGGAACTCGATAACCTGATAAACCTTATTGTCCATCTCGATTGTCATACCGTTTCTAAAATCACCGGCTGTAATCATTATAAAATCCTCCTTAACAGGTGCGAAACAAGAACCGTTCGCACATTTAATACTAATTCAATTGGCATTAAGCCACACTCGTATACAGTATTTTAACTCACAAGACCAATAATTTCAAGACATTTATATATTTCACACCTATGTTACTATGTCCTAAAAAGGAGCGCAAAAACCAATGGAAATCGAAAGAAAATTTTTAATAAAAGAACTACCTGATTTATCAAAATATGAATACGTGGATATTGAACAGGGCTACCTTTGTACCCACCCTGTTGTACGCATCAGGAAAAAGAATGATAAATACATTCTTACCTATAAGGGCAGCGGGCTTATGGCACGCGAGGAAATAGAGGCTGAATTAACAAAAGAAGCCTACGAGCATCTCCGCGAAAAAATCGATGGTCACACTATTACAAAGCGTCGATATCTCATTCCTTTTGAACCATACACAATTGAGCTGGATGTTTTTGAAGGACATAAATCCGGACTCATTATGGCTGAGGTAGAATTTCCTTCCATTGATGAGGCAAACAACTTTGTTTCCCCAGAATGGTTTGGTGAAGACGTTACCAACGATAAAAAATACCACAATTCTAATATGATTTAAAAATTAAGAGAGCCCCTAGGGGCTCTCAAATTTATTTCATATAATCTTTTACGTTACTTGCATCAACTCTTTCAAATGGTACCCAAATGTAAAATCCATCTTCTGATAATCCTTCTATTCCATCTGCTGTACCACCGCTTGCCAATGCCTTTGTTAACTGAATAGCCTTTTGAGCCTGGCCATCAGCTGACTGATAAACTGTAAACTGCATCTCGCCCTTTGCAATAGATTCGCATCCTGCAACAGTTGCATCTACACCTACTACAGGGTATTTATCCAAATCATAGCCAGCTTCTTTTAATGCTTCTACAGCACCAAGCGCCATATCATCATTATTGCAGAAAATAGCATCGAAGCTTTGATTTGTTTTCTGGAAAATACGGAACAGATCTTTTGCCTGGTCAGTACTCCAATTGGCCGTATCATCAAATACTACATTAACTTCAACCCCTTGGCTTCTCAGCCAGTTCTTTACTGATACTGAACGAGCTACTGCTGCATTATGAGTAGCCTCTCCGCGGAAAATAATAATGTTCATTGAGCTTGGCTTGCCCAGTTTATTGTAAACATACTCAGCCTGATATTCTCCGGCATTCATCTCGTAGCTACTAACTGCCATATATTTATTAGGCTTTAAAAACTGCTCATCCGGACAAGCATTGACATAGATAATTGGTTTATCTCCTGCAGCAATTTCAAGCTGTAATGCAGTCGCTCTATCCACTGGAAGGCAAATAATAGCATCATATCCATCTGCTACTGCCTTTTGAATCTGCTCCACCTGATCATTTGTGGAAGCGCAAGCCTCTCCAATTGTAAGATCAATACCTTCACTTGGGGCATATTCAGCAAGCTTATCCATCAGCATCTGCTTAAAGGTATCCGTACCAGGTCCAGAATAAAACGCCTTAATCCCTCCGGAACTACTAGAACTACCGGAATTACCTGAACCTCCCGAGTTTCCACAGCCTGTTAGAATCAATCCTAAGGACATTATAATTGTTAGAAGAAGTACCGTAAGGTTTCTACATTTTCTGCTAACCTTCATAATCACTTACCTCCTCATCAATCTTAAATTTCTGAACATAATCCGTAAGCTTCTGAGATGTATTTGCCAACTCGTGAGAATTGTCTGCTACATCCTGGCTGCTCTGGCTAATACTATTGGCCTGCTCAACCATATTCTGAGAGGTTTCAAGAATTTCGTCTGCACTGGCTGCCTGCTCTTCAGATATTGCAGCAACATTGTTTGCTACATCATCAACCTTCTGAATATTGTCAAGCATCAATTCAATCAGTTCATTAGATTTTTCTATGTTAAGATAAATCTGATCAAAGGTTTCAAGTGCTGTACCAATTCGCTCTGAGTTTTGTTCAATTTCCTCTGCACTTGTCTGAGCCTGCTCTACAACACTGCCTATCGCTCTACTTACCTCATTGATAAGGTTCGAAATATTCTCGGCACTAGACGCAGAATTTTGAGCAAGCTTTCCGATTTCTGTTGCAACAACTGCAAATCCCTTTCCTGCCTCACCAGCTCTTGCAGCCTCAATGGAAGCGTTAAGTGAAAGCAGATTAGTTTCATCAGCAATATCCTTGATTAAGCTTACAATCTTTGTAATTTCTTCAGATACCTTTCCAACCTCGTTGATGGATTCTACAAGCTGGTCATTGCTATTCTTAATTTCATCCATAGCAGCGGAAAGCTGTTCCATGTCAGCCTTGCCCTTCTTACTTATTTCTACAGTCTCTTTCATGCTGACATTAGCTTCATTAGAATTATCTCTTGTATCTGCTACTACCATAGCAAGTGTAGTTGCATTTTCAGCGATTTCATTAACTGCTATTGCAAGCTGATCTACCGTAGCATTCAGATTCTGCATAGCATCTGCCTGCGAACGTGATGCATCAAACATATCCTTTGATACTCTGTCAGAGTTATCCGATTGCTCTTTTAATCTTTCAGATTCATTATTAATTTCAGAAAGCATTCCTCGCATTGACTGAACGAACTCACTTACCTTGCGCCCCATAAGCCCGATTTCGTCATTGCTTTCCTGCTTAACCTTAATTGTAAAGTCTCCAGCGGACATATCTGAAATATGTTTTGTAATATTTCCTATAGGTGCGATTACTCTGCTTACTAGCAAATTGATAAGAATGACAATGATAATAATTGCTCCTACACCTATTATTGCCAAAAGCTGTATCAATTTATATACATCCTGCAAAATCACACTATTGCTTATATAGGAAACGAGATACCATTCTGTTCCTGCAATATTCCTAAATGCCACCTGATAGCCTTCTATTTCTGTGGTTGTGTAATCACGTTCCGCGAACTTTTTCGCTATGCCTGCCATAAGCTTGTCTGAATCATCTTCTCCAAGAACTGTGAATATTCTAGAAGAATCTCTGTGTGCCAAAATAGTATTATCAAATGAATCAATAAGGAAGGATGTTGCCTGGTCCATTTTTACACCCGAATTAACGATGATACTAATTTGGTCCAGTGTCACATCAGCTGCAAAAACCTTTAACTCGTCGCTTCCATCATTCAATATACCTGATGCACTTATAACTGATTCACCTTTTTCATTTTTATAAGCACCACCATAATTTAGGCGCACTCTAGTAATGCCCTGCTTGTACCATTCCTCATCCTTTGGATTAGAAACAGTCTTAGCGGACTCACTAGCCTTCATAAATTTACCTGATTCGCTGGCAATATAAAAGCCATCAGTACAATAGGTGTTATAGCCATAGAACGCATCTAAAAGAGACTGCATAGCCTCGTCATCCGGCTTCTGAGTCTCTATAACCTGCTTGGCTGTCGAGAAATTCTCAAGATTTTTCTGTAACCAGGATTCGATATTATCCCCCTGATTTGAAATAGAAGAATCAAGCTGAGCTGTTGCCATTTTTTTCAGACTCTGGCTGGAAATATAACCAGAAATAACAACCAGTAGTATCACCTGAAGTAATACTACTGGCATCAATAACGCAATCAGCTTATTCTTGATTTTTGCGTGCTTTTCTGAAGATTTTGTATTGGCCATGGTATTCTCCTTAACTAAGAAAAATGTATCCCTTACACACTACATTAAGCTTATTTTAATGCCAAAAGCACAATATTTGTTGTTTTTCGCCAAATCTTCATACATATTTAACATTAACGCCTAAAACGTAATGTTTCGTATTTTGAACGTGTTCTAACACAGTTCTTTAAATCCTGAACTCTAGTCTCAATATCTCCATCCTCAACAACTACATCAATAGAAGATGCCATATTATCTATCAGGAGATTATCGAAATCCATAATAGGTGTTGCCACCAAAATTTTATATTTCTCCTCAAAATCATCTGTATCCAAAAACTCTACAAGTATTGGATTAATCTCTTCTTCGTCATAATTTCTTTCCATAAATTACATTACTCCTAACTTAAAAATTCGAATAATAAATATGTCTGGCCAAATCTGCTGTACCGAAATCTACAATGATAATTCCGTAGCTGGTTTCAGATTTTAAATCGTACTCCATAAGCAAGCCATTCAGCGCCTGAGCATATCCATACGGATGGCCCACCTTACCATCTCCGCTGGTGCTAACAAAGTTCAAGAATAAGGTATTCTCATCTGCTTCGCAATTTTCCAAACCATCTACAACAGCTTCATATTTATTTTCTACAGAATACTTATATCTATCCTGTACCCAAAATCTATAATCTGAATTAACAAACAAATCATATGGGATATCAGATGGCACTCTATTGTCCTGCTCTGGCCATATCATATTAAGCCCTGTGATTTCTGATGCAGTCTCATCCTTAAATCTGGTAGCAAGGATAATTCGGCCTCTAACTTCTCCTAGTGTTGGGATTTCATCCTCGGTATACCAATAATCCTTATTAGCCCTTATTTCTGAAATCAAAAGCTTTTGGATATCGGATACGTCATAATAATCATCTTCAATCTTTATATTAATAATGACTGTTTCCTTTGGATGCTGCTGTAAGAATTTATAAACATCACCGACAGAATCATCGAAATAAAGATAGTCAGAAAACAGATTTCCTGACTGATGGCAGCTGGCAAAATTGTGAACCATCTTAAGTCTTTCACCATTCTCAGTTTCTTCAACTGCAACACGAAAATCCAAATATCGATAGCCATCCTCTAACTGCTGTGCAATGGAGGTGTTCTGGCACCTCATAACATATCCAAGCATAACATTTCTAGCTGCACTGTTATGTGCCCCCGGAAGAGTAATCTGTGAGATATAGGT
>JAFYYE010000418.1 GCA_017557715.1 Pseudobutyrivibrio sp. | reverse complement strand
TTGTAAGCTCGAGCTGAAGAGCTCTCTCTGATTCAGAATGTGCTGGAAGGATACCGCCCTCACATGAGAACTCTCCTGCCTTTGCAAGGATAGACTTGCATCTAACGATTGTGTAAAGGATATATGGACCTGTGTTTCCTTCTGCGGATGTAAATCTATCAATATCGAAGATATAATCCTTAGAAGCCTGATTAGAAAGGTCTCCATATTTTACAGCTGAAAGGCCAACAATACGTGCTGTCTTTGCTGCTTCCTCTTCATCCATTGTACCATTCTCTCTAATCTTCTCAAGCATCTTTTCTTCAACTTCCTGAAGAAGATACTCAAGACGCATTACGCCACCCTGGCGTGTCTTAAATGGCTTGCCATCTTTGCCGTTCATAGTACCGAAACCAACAAAGAAAAGATTTGTATCATCTGGAACAATGCCTGTCTTCTTTGCACAACGGAATACCTGTGTAAAGTAAAGCTCCTGACGCTTATCAACAACATAGATGATTGAATCTGGATTGTAATCCTTCATACGCCAAACCATTGTTGCAAGATCTGTTGTATTGTAAAGAGATGCACCGTCTGACTTAAGAATCATACATGGTGGAACCTCTTTTGTATCTGTGTCTTCTTTAACATCAACAACAAGAGCACCTTCTGAGATATATGCAAAGCCATCATCCTTCATCTTCTGAACCATATCAGGAATATAAGGCTGTGCATCGCTCTCGCCCTTCCAAAGGTCGAAATCTACATCAAGCTTCTCATAGTTTCTCTTAAGGTCTGTAACTGAAACATTAAGGATATGTGAAAGAAGTGCCTGATAGCCCTTCCTTCCGTGCTGAAGCTCGTAAGTTGCTCTAAGAGCAGCCTCCTTATAAGCCTCGTCCTCCTTAGACTTTCCAGAAGCACATGGATAAATCTCCTCAAGCTCTGAAATAGTGAAAGGTGGCTCTACTGGATATTCGCCATCAAAGCTCTCATCAAAATATACGAGTTCTGGCTTGCGAAGCTTAAGTTCTGTAATGATAAGACCCATCTGAAGACCCCAGTCACCAAGATGAACATCACCGATAACTTCATCACCCATAAATCGAGCTGTACGCTTGATTGACTCTCCAATAATAGCTGAACGAAGATGTCCAACATGAAGTGGCTTTGCAACGTTTGGTCCGCCGTAATCAATCATAACCTTCTTAGGAGAGGCTACCTTATCAACGCCAAAGCGGTCTGTATCCTCAGCCATATTTGAAACGAACTTAGCAATAAATTCGTCTGAAAGATTCATATTAATGAAACCTGGAGGGCAAGCCTCACACTTAGAAAACATCTGGTTTCCAGAAAGCTTCTCAACTACTTCGTTTGCGATAGCGATAGGTGCTTTTTTGTATTCCTTTGCAGCCGCCATAGCGCCGTTGCACTGGAACTGACAAAGATCTGGTCTATTAGAGAGTGTAACCATTCCATATTTTTCATCATAGCCAGCATCTGTAAAACCTACAACTACTACTTCTTTAATTTGCTGAAGAATTT
>JAFYYE010000417.1 GCA_017557715.1 Pseudobutyrivibrio sp. | reverse complement strand
CCTGTATCCTTTCCTCAGAAGATTCTTCACATCCATCAAGATCTACTTTATAAGCATGGGAATGGCGATCGCAGGATATATTTCACTTCTTGTCCTTGCATCAACATCAATGAACAACGTTTTCCTTCTGTTCATTCCCGGATTCTTCATCTTTGCAGCTAACGGAATGCTGGCAGTTATCACCACTGTATTCCTTGCAAATACCGTAGATTACGGCGAACTCAAGAACTTCAGAAGAGATGAGTCAGTTATCTTCTCAATGCAGACTTTCGTTGTTAAGCTTGCATCAGGAATTTCAGGATTCATGTCATCAATGGTTCTTGCTATTTTTAGCATCAATCCTGATAAAGAGGCAACAGTTGTGAAAGCGATTTCTGATTCTCAGAGATTTGGACTTCGTTTTACAATGACATTGATTCCAATTACAGTTCTTGCAATCGGTGCGGTTGTGTTCAAAAAACGCTATGTACTTTTTGACTCAAAGATGAACGAAATAACAGAGGAAATTGAGAGTAGAAAAGCAAGCGCTTAAAAGATAGGAGAATAGGTAATGATTAAAGCTGACGGAAAGAATTTTATTCTTAATACTAAAAATACAACATACGTATTTCGCGTGATTGAGACAGGTCAGCTGGAACATTTGTATTATGGAAGGCTCATCCATCAGGATGAGCCATCTGTGCTTAGTGAAAAGCGTGCATTTGCTCCAGGAAATACTGTTACATATAATGCAGAGCACGGTGAACTTTCCCTTGAGGATATTAGACTTGAAACATCTGCCATAGGTAAGGGCGATTTTAGAGAACCTATGGTAGAGGTGATTTGTGCAGATGGAAGCAGTACACTTGATTTTGTTTACGATAGCTATCAGGTATTGGAGGGCAAGCCTGAATTTAAGGATTTGCCAAGCTCATATGATGAAAAGGGGCAGGTTCAAACACTAGAGATTACATTAAAAGATAAGAATCACGGATTTGGTCTTGTGCTTTCGTATTCAGTATTTGAGGATTGCGATGTTATTACTCGTTCTGCGAGATTTATCAATAGCTCTTCAGAACCAGTAAAGCTTACAAGAATGCTTTCAATGATTCTTGACTATGATAAGCCAGGAATGAAGATTACATCATTCCATGGTTCTTGGACAAGAGAAATGAATAAGTCTGAGGTGGTTGTACCAGCTGGAAAGTTTGTAAATTCTTCATTTACGGGTACTAGCTCAAATCGCTGCAATCCATTCTTTATGCTTTCTGAGGCTGACACTACAGAGACTGCTGGTGATGTATGGGGATTTAACCTTGTATATTCAGGAAATCATTATTCAGCTACAGAGGTTTCACCTTGGGGAAAGACAAGAGTAGCTTACGGAATTAATCCTCAGAATTTCGCATGGACTTTGGAAGCTGGAGAGGAATTCCAGACACCAGAGGCAGTTGTTACATATTCTGCAGAAGGCTACAGACAGATGAGCTTAAATATGCACAAATTCGTGCATGAGCACATTACTCGTGGTACATGGAAGGACAAAGAGCGTCCAATCCTTATTAACAGTTGGGAAGCATCATATTTTGATTTTACCGAGCATTCACTTTTAAAGCTTGCTAAGGCAGCAAAGGATACAGGAATCGAATTGTTTGTAATGGATGATGGGTGGTTCGGTGATAGAAATAGCGATAAAACAGCACTTGGTGACTGGGATATTGTAAATAAGAAGAAGCTTCCAGGCGGTCTGGAAGGCTTGGCAAAGAAGGTAAATGATTTAGGTCTTATGTTTGGGCTTTGGGTAGAGCCTGAGATGATAAACGTAGATAGTGAGCTTTACCGTAAGCATCCAGAGTGGGCTATTGATATTCCTGGAATGGAACACGCTGAAGGACGTAATCAGCGTTTATTAGATCTTTGTAATCCAGAAGTAGTAGATTACATGATTGATAGAATGAGCGAGGTGTTCTCTACACCAGGTCTTTCATATATCAAGTGGGATATGAATCGTAATTTCTCTGATTACTATTCAAAATATCTTCCAGCAGAAAAGCAGCAGGAAGTCAGTCACAGATACGTTCTTGGATTCTATCGCCTGCTTAGTACTTTAGCTGAAAGATTTCCAGAAATACTTATGGAAGGATGCGCATCAGGCGGTAATCGTTTTGATTTAGGTGTTTTGTGCTACTACCCACAGATTTGGGGAAGCGACAACACAGATGCTGTTAGCCGTCTTGCAATTCAGAATGGATATTCATATGGATACCCACAAAATACATACACAGCCCATGTATCTGCATGCCCAAATCATCAGACACTTCGTGTTACACCTATTGAGAGCCGTTTCGCGGTTGCAAGCTTTGGCGTTCTTGGCTATGAGCTTAATCTTAATGACGCTAAAGCAGAGGATATCGCTTCTGTTAAGGCTCAGATAGAGCTTTATAAGCAGTACAGAAAAACACTGCAGTTTGGAGATTTCTATCGTCTCAAAGAGGGAAATGTTTACGAGTGGTGTGTTGTAGATAAGAGTAAGGATACTGCAGTTACAATGCTCATGCAGCGTGAGATTATGGCAGGAGAGCAATACCTTAGAATTGATCAGGCTGGGCTGGAACCAACAGCGAATTATCATTTCTTTGGTCGCAAGCTTGAATATAATCTCAAGGGCTTTGGGGATTTAGTAAACACAGTTGCGCCTATCCATGTTAAGCAGGATGGAGTGCTTCATAACGTAATTGCAAAATTTGTTAAGCTTCCAGGAGAGTGCGAGGATTTTGTAGCTTCTGGAGATACATTAAATAATTCAGGTGTAAAGCTAGCACAGTCCTTTGTAGGAACTGGATATAACGAGCAGGTTCGTTACTTCCCAGACTTTGGGGCTCGTTTATATTTTGCGGAGAAAATATAGTAGAAGCAGCTTGTAACTATCAATCTCTTAGAGTTACTCAAGCGAAACATTCTAAGTTGAGCGGAGTAATTCTAAGGCTTGAGAGTGTAACAAGCTGCTTTTTTTATAAATATTATTGTACTTTTTTATCAATGTAGTTACTTTTGTATTTTGAATATACGATTTTCTGTGCCTTGTAGAGCCCTGTGTATCCGGACACCCAGTACGCGAAGGCTACCGCAAGAAGGAAATAAGGCATAGGCTCGTATCCAAATAATTCGAAACAAATAAGTAAGCTGGAAATAGGGCAGTTGGTAACTCCACAGAATAGCGCACCCATTCCTACGGCTGCAAGGAGTGGTGCAGGAAGTCCAAGGAAAGGAGCTATCGCAGCGCCCAGTGTTGCACCAATAAATAAAGTAGGAACGATTTCACCACCTTTGTATCCGCAGGATAATGTGAGGGTGGTGAATATTATTTTAAGCAAAAATACGTCCAATCCGATGGTTGCGCCTGTAAAGCAGGATGCGATAATGGCTGAGCCAGTACTGTTATATTTTTGAGAGCCAACTAATAAAGTAAGGATAAGGACTGAGGTTCCGCCAATAATAGCTTTTACATAAGGGTTTTTCAATTTAGATGATAAGAACTCTTCATATTTGTGAAGGCTCATGCAAAATATTACTGAAACAAAGCCGCAAATGATTGTGAAGATGCAAATCAAAACAGCATTCTTTACCCCAAACTTTGGAATAATAGGAATCAGGTATTCCTCAGCGTTAAGTCCCATATAGTTTGCTACAGAACGAGCTACAAGGGAAGAAATTACGCATGGCACTAAAGCTGCATAGTGCATAATTCCTACAGAAATTACTTCCATTGAAAATATGGCTGCGGCCATTGGCGTTCCAAAAAGTGCAGAAAAAGCGGCACTCATACCGCACATTATCATAGTTTTCTTATCTGTTTTATTAAGTTTTAATGCACGTCCAATTCCATTTCCTATAGCTCCGCCCATTTGAAGCGCAGCACCTTCTCGACCAGCAGAACCACCGATTAAATGTGTTAAACAGGTGGCAATAAAAATAAGGGGAGCAAGTCTGACAGGTAGGTTTTCATCTGATTGAATAGCAGCGATTACTGTGTTTGTCCCGCTGTCTTTTGTTTTTAAAATGAGTTTATAAATAAATGTAATTAATACAGCACCAATAGGCAAAAAGTAAATTATCCATGGATGCATTTCTCTAGTATGGATTACATATTTCATCGATAAACCAAAAGCAGATGCGAAGGCACCTACAACAACGCCCACAAAAAGTGACATTATTGTCCAGGATACAACCGATAAAGCTCTTCTTCCGTTATGATCAATTTTATGTGTTATTTTTTCTTTTAAATCTGAGTTGTTCATTTATAGTTTTGCCTTTCTATGATTGAGATAATTAATATGCTATCATTATTATAAATTATAGAAAAGGTATTTTTAGATATGAAGAACATTTTTATTGTTAATAAGGCTTCAAGAACAGGAAAAGCGGCTGGTACATGGGATAGATTAGAAGAATATCTAATAAGTAATAATATTGAATATCAGGTACATTTTACTTCAGGAGCTAATGATGCCACTGATTTTGCTAAACAAGCCACATCACTAGGTGAGCAGGTAGCTCTTTTTGTTATGGGTGGAGATGGTACTTTAAATGAAGCGTTAAACGGGATAGTTGATTTTGAAAACACTTATTATACACCGTTGCCATCTGGTTCAGCTAATGATTTTGTCAGCGGAATAGGTTTTACTGGTGACGCAGTTGAAATTTTAGATAGGGCACTGAACACAGAAGAATATAAACTATTAGATATAGGAAAAGTTATATATAAAGGTGGACAAAGATTATTTGGAGTAAGTTCTGGTATAGGCGTCGACGCATATGTCTGTTTGCAAGCTTTAGATAGCAAGTTGAAAAAGATCTTGAATAAATTTGGTATGGGTGCAGCAACATACGGACTTCTTACAGTTGGAGATATTTTTACAATGCCTTTTTCTGATGCAGACATTACTATTTGGAGAAATGGACAGGAGAAGCAGCTAAAGGTTAAGGATACTATCTTTGCGGCGGCAATGAATTGTAAGGCTGAGGGAGGCGGCGTTCCTATGGCTCCTAATGCCAAGCCGGATTCAGGCTTTCTTACTATATTTTATGCGCATGATTTAAGCAGATTAAAGTGTTTAACATTGATGCCGGCTCTTGTATCAGGAAAGCATGAGGGAAAAAAGGGGATGGATTTAATTGACTGTGACAAGATAAAAATACAAATGGAATCTCCCATGTGCGTACATGCAGATGGAGAGCATGTTGGCTTTTTAGATGAAATAATCTTTGAAAGTATACCACGGGTGCTCAAAGTTAGGGGCTTTTAGGTATATAAAATAGGGGATAATTCGAAATTAATTCACAAATGTAACATTGTTATTTATTTATCATAGCGTTATAATAGCAAACGGAGTTGAGAAAAATTAGTTTCTCAAATAAATGATTAATCAAGGAGGATGGAAAAATGCTTTTCCAAATCACTAATCTTTGGCAGATTCTTGGCTGGTGCTTAGTATTTGCTGGATTAATTCTTATGAATGAGCTCGGACGTCGTACTAAGGTCGGCGGTATGCTTATCTTCGTTATCATCCCAGCTATTCTTACAGTTTACTTTATTCTTGCACATATTGGTATGTTTGGTGGTGCTAACAACCCTACAGTTGCTTACATGGACGGTTGGTTCCACTACTTCAAGCTTTACGCTGCAGATATCGGATGTGTCGGCTTTATGATGATTAAGTACAAGTGGGGTATCGGTAAAGAGAAATGGTTCGCTTGGTGGCCATGGTTTATCGTTGCTGCAAACATCATGATTGCAAACGTATCTGATATGGAGTCTGCTCTTGCAGCTTATGCTATCTCAGGTAACCTTTCAGGTGCTTGGTGGGCATCAAACGAAGGTGTATTCATCTACGGTGGATGGTGGAACGTTGTTAACGCTATCGCTGGTATGATTAATATCTTCTGTATGACAGGTTGTGTAAAGCTTTACACATCAAACGACAAGAATCAGTCAGATATGATTTGGCCAGATATGACAGTTTGGTTCATCATTGCATATGATGTATGGAACTTCGAGTACACATACTTAAATCTTCCTACACATACATGGTACTGTGGTGTTGCACTTCTTCTTGCTCCTACATTTGCTAACGCTCTTTGGAACAAGGGTGCATGGATTCAGAACCGTGCTAACACACTTGCAATTTGGTGCATGTGGGCACAGGTAGTACCTCTTTTCCAGCTTAAGGGTACATTCGCAGCTGTTCTTCCTCGTGTATACGGTGGAGCTACAGAGGCTGGTATCACAACAATGGATCTTTATGAGAAGGCTATCGCTCTATACAATGCAGGCCAGGGTAAGACAGCAGCAGCTGGTGAGGCTATTGCTGCAATGGGTATCACAGCTGATCCTACAATGCAGGGATTCGTTGCAATGGCAGCATTTGCAGCAAACGTAATCTGCATCGCTGTTATCATCAGAAATTCAATCAGACTTGGTCACAATCCATATTCTGCTCCAGTATTTGAGGGCACAAAGGATTATGAAGAGGCTATGGCTCGTGCAGCTCACTAATTAATTCATATTAATTAATCTAAGCTCGGACAGTTTATCTGTCCGAGCTTTTTTGCTATAATTACCTTATATTGGGGAGTTATGGGAGACACTATGGATTTAGTACGGGGTTATGAAACAAGACCGGCATGGAAGAAGTTTATGATGTCGGTAATATTGATATCTATATGTACAGTGATTAATTTTGCTGGTTCTTATATGGTGTCATTTTTTGAGATTTCGCTGTATTTTGATTGCACTGGAACTATGTTGGCCGGCATGTTTGGTGGCATTCTTCCGGGTGTACTTGTGGGGCTCCTTACTTCGTTTATTAACACAGCTACTAATAATCCTAATGCAATTTCTTACTGCGCCCTCAGTGTCCTTATTGGTCTTTTTACTGCCATAGCACAAAATAACGGCTGGTTCAATAGAATAGACACATTGCTTGTTGCTTTATTTAACTATGTTTTTCTTGGGGGCTTCCTAGGAGCAATTATTACTCTGATTATTTATGGCGCAGGAGGAGACTATATATCTTCGGATTTTGCTCAGTATATTTTGACTTTGAATATTTTTGGAATCGTTGGTTCAGAAATAATAGCAGATGTTCTCTTGGACCTTGTTGATAAATCAATTGAAATGGCAATTGCAATCATTATTTTTAGAATTGTTCCGGAGAATATTAGAGGTCAGTTTAAAGTTCATTTGTGGAGGCAGGCTCCTCTGACTAGAGAAGCTGTAAGAGTCCTTCTAAATAATAAAACAAGGAATATTTCTCTTCGTACGAAGATTATTATTTGGATGGGTGTGGCATCCACAATGTTAGCTACAGCGTCTGTGGTTATAAGTTATTTGCTTAATGCTCAATTTATAACAGATTTAGTTACTAAAGAAGGTATAACTGTTTCAGCGGATCATGTTAAGTATTGGTCTACTGTCTTTCTGGTAAACCAGATATCTATTTTTATTGGAGTTTTTTTGTTTGTAGTTTCTGTGTTTTTGCTTTTGGTTGAATATGATGTTATTTTGCCGCTAAATGCTATGTCCTATGTTTCTTCAAAGTTTACAGAACAGGATGAAAATTCTTTAACAGAGGTGGCCTTCTTGTTGGACTCTTTGAAAATTACTACAGGTGATGAAATAGAGTATCTTTACAAAGTGATTGCCAAGATGACAGAAGATAATGTGGACTACATTAATGATATTTGGCAAAAGAATGAAACTATATCTGAGATGCAAAATGCTCTGATTGTTGTTT
>JAFYYE010000416.1 GCA_017557715.1 Pseudobutyrivibrio sp. | reverse complement strand
CGAATTCATTAAGTACACGGCTTGATACTAGACGATAATCTGCGTGATTGAATACTACCTCAGCACCCATGCTGTTAAGAAGCTTGTAAAAACTTTCTGCTGTGAAACGCTTGAAGAAAGTATCTGTATCTCGCTTACTGCGCACACCATAAACAATCTCACAACCGTCTAAATAAGCATCAACCATTTCATTCATGGCATTGATATCATCCTGTCCATCACAGTCAATAGAAATAGTGATATCACACATTTCCTTTGCTTCCATAAGGCCTGCCAGGACAGCGTTCTGGTGTCCACGGTTTCTACTCTGTGTAATTCCTACAAAGTGCTCTTCCTGCTTTGAAAGATCTTTTATTATTTCCCATGTCTTATCTTTTGAACCATCGTTGACAAACATAACTCGGGATTTGTCATCGATTTTGTCTTTAGAAATAAGTTCCTTTATCTTGTCTAAGAATAAAGGAGCTGTGATAGGTAAGACTTCTTCTTCGTTGTAACAAGGAATAACGATGTATAATACTGGTTTCATACTATCTCCAATTCATTAAAATTTTATCTATTTTTGTTGAATCTCCCCAAACCGCCTTAGAATCATAAGGTCTATCAGGGAAGGTTCCGTAAGCTAAACTTATGTTATATCCATTATCAGTAATGAATTTTTCTACTCTGTCTGCAAGCTTCATAGGCTTTCCAGTGCAACACTCAATGATACCAAGCACATCATCCTGCATGCTGGCCTTAGCTACCTGCTCACAGAATAAATCATAATCTGTGAAATCAAACTGATTCTGACCTGTAGTAAATGGGAAAGTAGCATCTCCTGCTTCTGCTGCTGCAGTGAGCTTTGAGAAGATACTGCATCCCTTATGTGCATTACCTACGATATAGTAACCACGGAGCCACTGAAGCTTGACACCTGTCTCTTTACAGATAAGTGTTGTAGCCTGTCTGAGGGCATTCTTCGCAATACCATATAAAGACTGAGGTGCACATGGAGTCTCTGCCTTAATGCATCCTTCCATGAAGCCAATCTCATGCATTGTACCCATAACGCACATCTTACGAATGCCTGCACGGCACATTTTCTCTATAAACGCATAATGGTTTGGTAAATCCTTCATATGATTCTCAGAAGCATGTCTGAAGCCATCACGCCAAGCCAAGTGGATCACAACATCTGGCTTCTCGAAGTAGCCATATGGATCTTCCAAAGTAAAAATATCTGCATCTATTCTTTTTGCACGGTTATCCACTTCATCTGTGTGGAAATCTGTGGCAACAACCTCTGCGCCAAGGTCAAGCATAGTCTTTACGACGCCTTGACCAATATATCCATTTGCTCCTGTTACTAAATATTTCATAAAGCACACCTCATCTAAATAAATTATCTATCCATGCATGAATACTGTACTTTGTACGTACGGCCTCATCCTCCACATACGGCTTATCCAACCATTCGCTACCCGGAAGGACAAACTCACTGTAATCTCCTGTCGCCTCGGCCTTATCAGCCTTTGCAACTAAATCCGTGAGGATTAAGTCGTTACTCTCATTATAAAACTCATAGTCTTTTAAATAAATATTGTTTGTGACTAGTTTTCGCTTTATGCCAAGGGTCTCCATTGTGCGCATTGTAAGTCCCTGCTGCTTGATATGTGCTAAATCAATGACCGCCTTGGAATTCTTCACCATGTCACGGATCTCTTCTGGCTTAAATGGTTCAAAGCTTACAATATCCATATCCAAATCCTTAACAAGCTTTGGATCCTT
>JAFYYE010000415.1 GCA_017557715.1 Pseudobutyrivibrio sp. | reverse complement strand
ACAATGTCTGAGGTTCTCATTGATGAGGCTAATGCTCGAAGTAATGTAGATTTCGTTCAACAGAATATTGATCGTGTTACTGCAGAGATTGAAAAGTGCGATAACGATATTGCCTCTATAAAAGAAAATGCAAAATCTTCAAAAGACGAAATTGAGACAAACACAAAACGTATCGAAGAGATTAAGTCTACAATTTCTGCATCAGATGATAGTTTCGGAAAGCTCGAAGCAGAAATCAAGGATAATGTTGAGAAGCGTGAGAACTTAAATAATTCTCATAAGAACTTCTTCGAACAACGACAGGAGATTTCTGATAGAATTTCAGAACTTGATAAGGAAATTTATCGTCTTGATTCTCAGAAAGAGAAGATTAGCGATTCTATTTCATATCAGAATAATTATATGTGGAATGAGTATGAGCTTACTTACCACAACGCAGAAGAGCTTAAGGACCCTGAACTTAATGATCTTGATCAGATGAAGAAAGATGCTAACAAGATTAAGAATTCTATTCGCGCGATGGGAAATGTTAACGTAAATGCTATTGAGGAATTCAAAGAGCTTTCTGAACGTTACAACTTCCTTAAGGGACAACATGATGACTTAGTAGAAGCAGAGGCATCTCTTGTTAGAATTATTGAAGAGCTTGATGCCGGAATGCAAAAGCAGTTTGCTGAAGGCTTTAAAGATATTCAGGTTCAGTTCGACAAGGCGTTTAAAGAACTTTTTGGAGGCGGTCACGGAACATTAGAGCTTGTAGATAGCGATAATCTTCTTGAGACAGGCATTATTATCAATGCTCAGCCACCAGGAAAGAAACTTATAAATATGATGCAGATGTCCGGTGGTGAGAAATCACTTACTGCTATTGCTTTATTGTTTGCTATTCAAAATCTTAAGCCATCTCCATTCTGTCTTCTTGATGAGATTGAGGCGGCACTTGATGATGCAAACGTAGATCGCTTTGCAAACTACTTGCACAAGCTTACAAAAAACACACAGTTCATTGTTATCACTCACCGTCGTGGTACCATGAACGCAGCAGATAGACTATTCGGTATTACAATGCAGGAAAAGGGTGTATCAGCTCTTGTATCTGTAAATCTTATCGAATCACAATTAGATGATTAATGGGACTAGTTATGGCAGAAAAAATTAGCTTTTGGAAACGTCTGGTAAATGGTCTTACCAAAACCAGAGATAATTTTATTAAATCCATGGATTATGTATTCAATGGATTTTCAAACATCGATGAGGACTTCTACGAGGAGCTTGAAGAAGTCCTTATCATGGGCGATATTGGTGTGCGTACTACAGAGACGATTCTTGATGATTTGCGTGAAGCAGTTAAGAAAGAGCACATCAAAGAACCTGCAGAATGTAAGGAATTTTTGATTAATGAAATCAAGGAACAAATGTCTCTTGATGAAACAAGCTTTGATTTTGAAAAGCAGACATCTGTGGTTCTTGTAATTGGCGTAAATGGTGTAGGTAAAACCACCACAATCGGCAAGCTTGCCGGCAAGCTTAAGGCAAATGGCAAGAAGGTTATGGTGGCGGGAGCCGATACATTTAGAGCAGCAGCTTCTGATCAGCTTAAGGAATGGGCTGACAGAGCAGGCGTGGAATTCGTAGGAGGACCAGAGGGTTCTGATCCTGCTGCGGTTGTTTATGATGCAGTTCATGCTGCAAAGGCTCGTGGCGTAGACATTCTTCTTGTAGATACCGCTGGACGTCTTCACAATAAGAAAAATCTCATGAATGAGCTTTCTAAGATTAATAACACTATCTCAAAGGAATTCCCAGAGGCTTATAGGGAGACACTTATTGTTCTTGATGGAACAACAGGTCAGAATGCCCTCGTTCAGGCTAAGGAATTTTCTGAGGTTACAGATATTTCTGGTATTGTTCTCACAAAACTTGACGGAACAGCAAAAGGAGGTATTGCAATTGCAATACAATCTGAGTTAAAATT
>JAFYYE010000414.1 GCA_017557715.1 Pseudobutyrivibrio sp. | reverse complement strand
TGATCTTTATCAAAAGATTTCTAGAAGAGTGACAAGAGAAGACATATTTAGTGTCGTAACATCTTTCTTCATGCCATATGGAATTGAGAACGATAAATATGAAATCCTTGGAGATATCCTTGATGTTAAGTACGTTGTAAACCATTTAACTATGGAAGAACTATGCGTTATGATTGTCGAGAGTAACGATGTGGTTTTGTAAGTATGTATAAATAAAAAGGATTTATTTGGGGAGCCGACTGTAGGTAGACGCTTTAAAGGTATAATTTGGCTACAGGGAACAGTACTGTTTGATTAACCTTGATTTTTAGCAACTAGTGGATTAAAATCTAATAGTTGCGTTAAGTTCCCTTAGTTAAATGGATATAACAAGCGCCTCCTAAGCACTAGTTGAGGGTTCGATTCCCCCAGGGAACAGGATACTATAGAGCCATTAGGCTCTATTTTTTTATGCAAATTATTAAATGTAAATAATAACAGTTTAGCCACAGATATTTCGCAATATTGTCATATAATTGTTAGGAGTGAAAAGTAGTCTAATAATTCTAAATATTGTATAATCAATAGTAGTAAACATGTGATGATTTTAAATAAAGGGGGAAAATATAGTATTAGGAGGAAGGAAAATTTATGGCTGATGTAAGTTTAACTAAAGAGCAGCAGGATACACTGGGGGAAATCGCAAATATAAGTATGGGCTCTTCTGCAACATCCCTTAGCGCCCTATTAAATAATCTTAAGGTAGATATTACAACACCAAAAATTGAGTTAATCAGAAAGAGTGAAGCGCTTGATGATTATCATAATGTATGTGTGTTAGTTCATATAAATTATGTAAAGGGATTATCAGGAAGTAATGTATTAATCTTAAAGGAAAATGACGTAAAGATTATCGCTGATCTTATGATGGGCGGTGATGGATCGAATTTAGCTAGCGAGATTGGAGAAATTCAGTTAAGTGCGGTATCAGAAGCAATGAACCAAATGATGGGTAGTGCAGCTTCTTCAATGTCACAGCTATTAAATAGAATGGTAGATATTTCTCCACCTAAGACAGACAACATTGATGTAGAAAGTGTAAAGATATTTGAAAGGTTATTTGAATCACCAGAAATAGATTTTGTAAAGATAACATTTAATTTAAAAATTGGAACAATTATAGATTCAGTTATGGTACAGCTGTATCCTATTTCTTTTGCGTTGGACATGGTACATCTATTTGATAAAAGGGATGAAAACTAGGGGGCACAATGGACGAGAATAGAAAGAAAATTCAAAGAGAAATAGCAAAAGACAAAATCCAGGTAATACTATCCGGTA
Organism: Pseudobutyrivibrio sp.; assembly: GCA_017557715.1. Taxonomy (GTDB): domain Bacteria; phylum Bacillota; class Clostridia; order Lachnospirales; family Lachnospiraceae; genus Pseudobutyrivibrio. The sequence continues at coordinate 7,125 of JAFYYE010000414.1, read as the reverse complement.
TTGGGGTAGCGGTATTGGTTGTGATGGAATTGTACATCATGATAAATTATGCCAGCAATTTCATGTTGATGGCAGTTGGTGTACTTCTGATGATTGTTGCGCTATTTTTCCTGATAAGTGCCGTACTTGATATGTCGTTAAAAACAAAAGACATGGAAGAGCAGAAATATGAAGAAATATATAATGCTCAAAAGGCCTCCTATCTCGTCATAAAGAAAAGCTTTGATGAAATGGACCAACGTCTAAGAAACATCGAAGAAAGCAGTGCTTTACCAGCAGAAGATATTATTAATGCACAAAAGGCAGTAGCAAAGGTAACTATATCACGTAGTAAAGAAAATACAGATGCTTTGATGAATTCAAATGATGAGTTGATAAACCAACTATTTTCTATTAAAGAAAAACTGGAATCAAACAACTCTCAGATGATTGAAAAACAGCAGGCATTACTTAAAGAAACAAATTTTGATATCCAACAGAAGATAGCTGCTTTAACTAATCAGATATCAAACATTGAAGGTAAAATTCAAAGTGGAATTCCAGTAATGGCGCAACCAGTGCAGATGGCAGCACCAGTTATGCAAGCAATGCCACAAATGGAAGAGCCACAAGTTGAAGCACCTCAGATGGAATTACCACAGATGGAGGAGCCTCAAATAGAAATAGAAGAAGCTATACCAGAGCTTGAAGACGTAATTGAAGAAGCTAGTATAGAAGAAGCAACAGATGAATTAGGATTAGATTTAGATATTCCAATTGAAGAAGAGCCACTTCCAGAGGAAGAAGGAGTAGAGGAAGCAGTAGAAGATTTAGGCATAGATTTAGAGATGCCAATTGAAGAAGAACCAATAGAAGAAGCAACTACCGAGGAAGTATTGGATGATGAAATATCATTAGAGCCTCCGGTAGAGGATGAAATATCTCTTGAAGAGGTGCCAGTAGAGGAAGAGGTACAGGTAGAAGAGGAAATTTCACTGGAAGCTCCAGTTGAAGAAAATATCGAAGTAGAGGCTGAAAGTAAGGAATTACCTGCTGAAGATATATCATTAGAGGAACAACCAACTGAAGAACCAGCTCCAGAAGAAGTAGCAGAAGAGATTGTCTTAGAGGATTCACCAATAGAAGAAACTCCGGTAGAGGAAATTCCTCAAGAGGAGCCTGTAGTAGAACAAGAAGCAAGTGAAGAGATCATTCTAGAGGAAACACCTGAAGAGGAAGTAATTCTTACTGAAGAACCAGCTGCTGATGGAGTTGATTTAGATGCGTTATTAGAAGAAGTTGGCGGAGCTATTGAGGAAGAACCTGCACCAGAGCCTGAGTCAGAGCCAGAACCACCAGCAGAAGAGAATAATGATGAAATAGTTATTCCTGATGTTGGAGTAGATTTGACAGATCCAAATAGAGTAATGAGTGCAGAAGAAATTGAAAAGTTATTTGCAAATATATAATTTGTAAAATATTGATACCTGTCTTAAAACAAGACGGGTATCACCTTTTTATCTAAGAAAGATTGTTGTAAAGAACAAATATGTTGTTCAATTCAGAAAATAATCCAAATAGTCAAAACGAAAAAATAAAAAAAATAGAAAAAAATTAAAAAAATGGGTTGCAAAAAAATAAAAAAGCATATATACTTATTTTCGTTGCTGAGGCAAACGAAAATAAATAAGCGCGACTAGCTCAGCTGGCAGAGCACCTGACTCTTAATCAGGGTGTCCAGGGTTCGAACCCCTGGTCGCGCACTACAAAGCGTCGAGAGAAAATCTCGGCGCTATTTTTTCGTTTATAAGTAAAAAAGAAGCAGCTACATAGTCTAGGGAAGCGCGAGCAGGGAGGCACCATACCGAGAATGGGAAGGACCTACACCTGCGGGATATGAGTAATATTTTCCGAGTTGTGTGATGGAAAATGTTGCTCTAGTAAGCGAAGCTTACATTATCAGCTTAGAAAAACAAAAGGCTGCTTCATAATTTATCTACTTGCTATTAATTTGAAAATTGGATTACCCTGACTAGAAAATTTTTCTTCGTATTCAGTCATTACATTGCCTTCATTCATATAAGAATCATTATGTAAATCATAGGTAATAGCATCAATCTTCCAAAGTGGATGATTTTCAATTTCATCAACAGAGAAATCAAATAATCCTCTATTATCAGTTTTAAATTCAATATGTCCATCCTTGGCAAGAATAGAATTATATCTATTTAAGAATGTAGAAGAAGTAAGGCGACGCTTACTGTGACGATCTTTTGGCCAAGGATCACTGAAGTTGAGATAAATACGATCAACTTCATAGCAGCTAAATACATCAAGAATCTCTGCAGCATCAAAACAAATGAAACGAAGATTAGGAATTTCTTCTTCCTCAACTTTTTGAATAGCTCTAAGAAGTACGCTGGTGTATCGCTCTATGCCAATATAGTTTATATTTGGATTTTGCTTAGCAAGAGTAGTGATGAACTGACCCTTGCCCATGCCAATTTCAATATAGAGAGGATTATCATTATTGAAAACCTCTTTTTTAAATGAACCTTTGAACTTTGTAGGATTATTAATACAGTAAGGACTGTTAACAACAACCTCATCAGCTCCAGGAATATTTCTTAATCTCATGAATACCTCCATATTTAATACTAAAACATAGCTATCATATCATCTTTAGCAAAAAAACGGAAGAATTGTATTGCGCCATTGTAATTTAAGACGTTATACTAGAAGGACGAGGTGTGACATGAAAAAGATAACAGCAAAGATAATAAGCTTATTAATAATAATAAATATACTTATTCCAATTAACACAATTAGCGTAGAAGCAGCAGATTATTGGCCAAGCAGTGTAGATGTTGTGGCAGAATCTGCAATTGTTATGGAGCAGCAGACTGGTACTATTCTATATTCAAAGAATATGGATGATGTACATTTTCCAGCTAGTATAACAAAAATAATGACAGCGTTGATAGTTCTAGAAAATTGTAACTTGGATGAAACGGTAAAGTTTTCAGCAGATGCAGTTTATGGGACTGAATTAGGTTCTTCAAGCATAGCCAGAGATATAAATGAAGAGATGACTGTAGAGCAAACGCTCTATGGTATGATGCTGGAATCGGCTAATGAATGTGCATATGCCTTAGGCGAGCATGTGGCAGGGGATATACCATCCTTTGTTGATATGATGAATAAAAGAGCAAAGGAGTTGGGGTGCACCAATACTCATTTCAATAATACTAATGGTTTGCCTGATGACGAGCATTATACAAGTGCTCATGATATGGCGTTAATAGCAAGAGCTGCTTATAATATTCCAAAGTTTGCAGAAATAGTAGGAACTAAAAGCTATACTATTCCACCAACAAATAAGCATTCTGATCCTACTCCACTCAATAATCACCATCAGATGCTTCATTTTTACAAATCAAATAAATACATCTATGAGTATTGCTTGGGAGGAAAGACGGGATATACAGCAGTAGCTGGCGCAACACTTGTTACATATGCTAAAAAGAATGGTATGACACTTGTGTGTGTTGTAATGAAGGATGCTGTTACTGACCAGTATACTGACACTACAAATCTTTTTGATTATTGTTTTGATAACTTTAGCAAGTACAATGTTGCAGATTTTGCATCTATATCAGAGGATAATTCTGATATTACAGGAATACTCAGTGAAAATAGCGAACTGATTAAGATTGATAAAAAAGGAATTATTGTTATTCCAAAAACAGCAAGCGTGCTTGATACTACATCAGATGTAGTTCCATACAGTGACAATAAAGATAAGTCTGTTGTAGGTCAATTAAGATATACTTATGCAGACAGAGAAGTTGGACAGGCAAATTTAATATTTACGAACGCAGAAGTAGAAAGTTATCCATTCGATAATATTCCAAGTGAAAAAGGTGGAAGTGGAAAGCAATATATACAGGTGGATTACCCAAGAATAGGGTTGATTATTCTTTGTATAATAGCCGTTATATCATTGATATTATTTATAATGAGTAAGTCTAGTGATATTCTCCTTTATCGACATAGATTTAAGAGTAGACATAGAAAAACTAAAAAATCAAATATGACTATTATTAGAAATAATAGTAAAAAGCATAGAAGACGTAGATAAAGACCAAAAATGTCCTAATATTATAAAATACGACAAAAATAAAAGAAGAACGACAGCGAATATTATAAATACTGTCGTTCTTCTTTTTTATAGACTGTAGATAAATTTTCGTGAAAATAAAAACAAATTATCTATTTATCAGACTATTAATCAATATTTCAAGCTGATGAGCATTTGTGGTATACAATAGTATTCCATTAGAAGAATTAATCATTGTGACAACCTTGTCGGAAAAAGTATCTGATTCGGATAGAAGCTGATATAGATAATCCTTGTATTGCCCATCGGCTTTTAGAAACAGAGTTTCATATTCAGGCAAAGGAACCAGAGCAGCTTTAGTTTTCTTGAGAAGAAAAGCAATTTCTTTGTCTTGGTTAAGCTGATCTTCAGTTTTATTAATAATAAAATAGCCACGTTCATCTTTTGGCATGCCAAGAGCTTTAACAGCTCGTTGAACTTGCTTAGTTAGGCTTGCACTGGCTGGATATAGCGACTGAAAGTAGCTCATAAAGTCAGCGGCAGTTTTAAAGTGTTCATTAGTGCCGCGCTCTAAAACCTCAGTCATAAGAATCTTTTTAATTACCTTTTCACATTCCTTACGCGAAGGATTTTTCCTAAGTTTAATTGTTTCCTCAGACATAACTACCCCCATAAAAGACAACAAAATAAGTACTACTAATATTATAAGACAACAAATATTTAAATAAAAGACAATAATAGTCTTGCAGTATGTTATTGTGTAAAAAACCTTGAAAACATAAGAGTTTGACAGACTTTTTTAAGAATGGGATAATTATAAATAATTACCTCGCAAAGAAGAGAGGAGTGGAGAAAATGGAAATGCTATTATCACGTGATGAAAAGAAACAATATCAGCTAGAACAAATAAATGATTTGGTAGAGGAAAACGGCGGACTTGTTAAAACTAGTGAGATAGAAGCACTTGGTGTAGATTATCGTAGAATTCTTGCCTTTGTGGATGAAGGATACTTAATCAGAGTAAAAAGCGGTTACTATACCACGAAATATTTCGAATGCTCCGAAGAACAATGGATTTTAAAGCTCTTTGGCGAGGACGGTATACTTACCATGGAATCGGCTATGTATGCATACGGATATTTGACTGATCGCCCATATAAATGGAGCATTGCAATTAACAAAAACACAAGCAAATCAAGATTCAATATAGATTACCCAATTGTTGAGCCATTTTATACCGAGCCTGAGGTTATGGAACTTGGGGTTACGGAAGTGGATTTTGCAGGTGGAAAAATAAAAATATACACTAAAGAACGACTTATATGTGATTTCCTTAAATATCAGGAAAAGGTAGACAGGGAAGATTTCAAAAAAGCAGTATGGGCCTACATAATGGATGAAAATAAGGATGTGGCCAAGTTGATGGAATACGCAAAAGAACGTAAGGCACTTAAGAAGGTTCAATCCATGATAGGTGTGTGGTTATAATGATTAATCGTTTGCAAATCAAGGAAAAATCAGAACAACTTAATATTCCATTCAAAAATCTTTTGAGCGCTGCAGTTGCTGAAATAATTATAGAGCTTTTGGCAGATGGAAAATATTGCAATGAGCTTTATCTCTGTAATGGTAACGAATTTTCTCAAGAGGTATATAAAGATCTGTGTATTTCAAATATCTACTATGAATATGTAAAAGACCTGGATGAGAAAATGGCAGTTCTTTACATGCGTGATATCTTGAAAGAAATAATGGCAAAAGGAGCCCTCGAAGCTTTTATTGTAAACGGGACAGTTGAGGCTACATGCATAAAACTTAAGATAACTGTAGATGAAATGTATATACCTTTGAATATATATTTTCAAAAGCATCGTGGAGCACATGAGCCAGAGCGGATACAGATTAAATTATCAGCCTATGAAAATAGGGTTGTGGACGTTCTTACAAATCCAAAAGAAGAAGAATTGGTAAAGCATTTGGTTGAAATCATAGATAAGCTGGAATTAATAAATGATATGGACCATTATTATATAGCTTATGAGATTCTCACATCTTATCCAGTGAATGGTCGCAAAGTAAAAGACAGTTTATCAAAGATATTAAATGAAAAAAGTATAATTGTTGATTCAAGCAGACTAAAAATGTTAGAAGAGTATGGCAATTATACTTATATGAAAAAGAAGTGGAAAGTGGAATTAAGACAAAAAAAGAAGTCCAAACCTGAGTGGTCGGACGTAAATATTTGTCTTATGCATTTTTTGGGACCTATATGGAAAGCTATGGAAGAAAACCTTGTATTTTTAGGTGATTGGATGCCACAGCTAAAAAGGTTCCTTGATTAAAGCAAATTAACATATAAAATTATGCTTCAAGATAGAAAAAACAGCGTAGTAATATGAACGTCTGTCGTTAACTTTATAAAACTGCTGCTCAGTAGAGATAGGAGAAAGATTTTCAACTTCCTCTAAATCAATTAGGTTAGTATAGCAGCGGTCTTGAATGAAACTCATGGTACTCTTTTTGAAGAAAAAGCTTTTAAAAAGAGTACCGATGCAACGTTTGTTATATACGCCGCAGATAGTGCTTAAATAATCACCTGAAAAATTGAATGTAGTGATGTCATAATTGTAAGACTGATCATACAGATAAACTGCTATACGTGGATCCATAAAAGGTGTGTCCACCGACATAAAGAATGCCCTATCCCCAGAAAGCATAGTAAGGCAAGAAAGTATGGCACCATAAGGACCAGCATTTCTTGAAATATCGGGAATTTCCTGGGCATCGAGGCCAAGATGAGATAGGTCACCTCTCTCATTAACTGAAAGATAAACCTTATCAAAATATGGGCTGAATTTATCATAGATATATTCAACCATAGTTTTATCTTCAAATGGTAAAAGAGCTTTTTTTGTACCCATGCGAGAGCTGTCGCCTCCGCAAAGAATAACCAAAGTTCTAGTCATGTAAGCCTCCTGATGTCTAAAAAATTCCGAAAAACGATAGGATATAACTTTAATATATAT
>JAFYYE010000413.1 GCA_017557715.1 Pseudobutyrivibrio sp. | reverse complement strand
GTAATAAAGCCTGATAGCTGCACTATTACTCCAGAGTATACAAGCGATTGGACAGAGGATGGTGAATATTATTATTACAACAAGCAGCTTAAAAATGGTGAAACGACAGCAGCTGATTCTCTGGCATTTAAAATCACAAGAAGTGCTGATGCAACAGGAGATTTCAATGTAATTATCATTCAGGAAGCCACAAAAGCTATCTATGGAGAAGATGGCAAGGTGGACTGGAGCGCAGCTATATCAACCTCAACCAGTTACAGTAGGAACAGATAGGAGGGCCGTATATGAAAAAATTTTATAAGAACCCTCTGATTATTCTGGTTCTCGGAATTATAGTGATTGGTGCCAGTACAGTGGGAGCCACAAGAGCAGCTCTTACCTACCAAAGGATTGATAGCATTCAGTTTAAAACAGCAGAAATCGGAGTAGATCTTGTAGGTGATATTGCCGATGGACAGTTGGTTTTCAGAGAGATAGAGCAAGATATTGAAGTAAATGGTAGCGTACAGCTTGGAAAGGTATATTCATCAAATGTTCAGGTGGTAAATAATTCCAATACAGATACAGGCTACAGCGAATACGTAAGAGTGGTAGTGAGAAAAAGCTGGAAGAGCCTGAACGAGGATGAGGAGTTGGTGAAGAATCCGACTTTAGATCCTGGTTTAATAAAAGTGTATGTGGATACCGAAAAGGGCTGGATAGAAAATAGGGCTGAAAGAACAGAAGAGCAGGAAGTCTATTACCTTACATCACCACTTGGATGTGGCGAGGCAGTAGATTTACTCACAGGAATAAAAGTGGACGATTTGGTTACGACAGTAATTAATAACGTTGGAACAGAAACTATAATCGAAAACGAATACGTCTATGATGGACAGTATGTAAGCGTTTCACTTCAGGTGGATGCAGTTCAGTCACACAACACTGAAGATGCAATCTATGGAGCCTGGGGTGTAAAGGTTACAAGTGATAAAGAAGATGAAGGCAACATTGCAATAGTAGGAAATAGCATACCATAAAAGGAAGGAGCAGGCCATGAAAATTAGAAAAATTAATATAGTCCTTGCTCTAACCTTGGTTGTAGTAGGACTAATAGTTCCAGAAATAACAGCAGATGCAAAGGTTCATGATTCAGTTACTTGGGATGTGACCTATGATGGAAGCCAGCTTGAATCCAATTATGACGTATCCTCTTTGGAGGCAAAGGAGAACATCTTAAAGGTAATGCCTGGTGACACAATCACATACGAAGCTACCTACCACAACAATTCAGGTGCTTCAGCAGATTTCTATCTCAACACAGATATTATAGATTCTTTGGAAGATGGAAATGATGCTTCTGGTGGAGCCTACACCTTCGAATTATCATATAAGCTTGGTGGTGCTGAAACATATATTTATAAGGATGATACGGTAGCAGGATTACATCAGGTAAAGGATAAAATCGAAAAGGATCTCGCAGATGAGGACAAGACATTTTTCAAAGTAGGAACTCTTTCAAATGGGGATGAAGGCGTAGTTGTTTTAAAGGTTATCCTTGATGGTAATACTCAGGACAGTTCATACATGAAGGCTGTTGCAAATATTAATTTAGAGTTTGGCGTTGAAAAGACACCAGCACCTAAAACAGTAACGGGAACGTCTTCTACTAACGTTGTAAACACTACTAATACTAAAAGAGTAGTCTACACCGTACCTGGCGGATCTGAGATAGTAGCTATTAACGATCCAACAATTCCTCTGGCAGGAGGAGGTAATCCAGTGACAGGAGATGAAATCCTACCAGTTGTAATTTGTATTATAGGTTTGGTATTTGGAATACTTTTAATTTTTTCATATTTCGCGATGGAGAGAAAGGAAGAGAGGAGGTAACTAAAATGAGAAAAACAAATAGACTTGCAGTAATAATTTTATCGATGCTAGTAGTTATCTCAGCAACCTTATCTCTATCTACAGTAGCTAAGGCAGAAGGCTCTAATCCATACAAAGGCACCAGCTACACAGTAAAATTTGTAATTGCGGATAAGCAGTTTAACTTTGATACTGATTGGCGAAATGCCATTAGTCCACAGGAAATAGCTGATAAGGCTAACATATCAGATGGCAGTGTTATAACAGTCAGTGGTTTGGAATATGGCACACAATTCGAATTCAATCCTTACACAGCTACAAATCTTTCATCAAATAAGTATGTAGTTAAGGAAATTCACAGAAGTGGCAGCAAAGACAAGGCTTCTAACACAATCACCGTCACACAGGATGAGACCTATGTCATCGCTTATGCAGTTGGAACTATTGTGGACTATACAGTAGATTTCGTAGGACCTGGACTTCCTTCGCAGGACACAGTTACTTATCATGGAATAATCGGCCAGAAGGATTTCTATATTCCATATAAATATATAGAAGGTTTTATGTTGGATAAGAGTCAGGGTGGGTACGAATACGTGGACAATAACATTAGAGTGACTGAACCACTTCAGGGTGGAGAACACTTCGTATTTACGTATAAGGCTGGAGAGGTTACTTACATACCTGGCTCCACAAATACAGTTTATAGTGAAAGCACAAATACAGTATACTCAACAGAGGTGGGAGCACCTGAATATACATATCAGGTTATTCCAGGACAGACAGAACCAAGAAATGGCGGCGTTACAAATAATCGAGTATCAGGCGGAACAAATCAGAATGCTGGTGATGCAGCAGGAGCAGAAAATGGAGTAGCAGAGATTTCTGAGCCGGACGTACCACTTGGAATCAACGATATAGTTGATATTGAAGATGATGATGTTCCTCTGGCAGGAGAGACAGAAGATACAGATAGATTATTGGATTCTTATGTAAGATGTCTTTTCATCGTAGCGCTCACAGGAATTATAGTTGTGCTAATAACAGTTATTGGAACTGTAAAGATTAATTACGATAAGAAAAAGCGAAACTGATAAATAGATTTAAGGACGGCTGGATTGGCCGTCCTTATTCTATTGTGATACAATTAATACATGAAAAAGATAATTAGTGTATTAGGGAATTTGATAATTGTTTTTGTTATAGTAGTTTGCCTGCCGTTGGCTGTGCCTAGATTCTTGGGATTTCAAGAATATAATGTTATCTCAGGTTCCATGGAGCCTGAAATACCTGTTGGCTCACTTGTTTATGTAAAACAGGTGGGATTTGGTGAGCTCCAGACTGGGGATATTATTGCATTTACATCAGGGGCCAGCGTGGTTACTCACAGAGTGGTGGAAATGGATAGCACTACTCAGTTGATTACCACTAAGGGCGATGCCAATGACGCCAAAGATTTTATGCCAGTGGCGTTCACTAACGTGCTTGGAAAAGTTGTGCTTCACATTCCATTTTTTGGAATTGCAGCAGCATGGATTTCTGATTTATCAGGAAAGCTTATTACCTTTGGCGTTTTAATCTTCGGCTTACTGTTATCTAGCCTGTCTCTGGGCAGCAAGAAGAATGCGCAAAAGAAGGAAAAGTCAGGAATCAATCCCAAGGTCATCCTGGCTTTAGGATTATTAATTGTTTTTGGCTCTTTAGGTGGCTTTGCATACATTTACATGGGCTATGCAAAATCAGAAAATCTCTACGATTCCTTGGAACAGACCTATGTGACAAAGCCAGATGTAAATGGGGCTGAAGTGGCATGGCAGGATATGATTGATGTGGATATAGACGCATTAAAAAATATCAATCCTGACGTGGTGGGCTGGCTCTATGTAGAAAATACAGATATCAGCTATCCAATCTTATTCTCTGGTGATGATGAGACTTATTTGCGTACCACCATTGATAAGGAATATGCTACTGCTGGCAGTATTTTCTTAGAGGGATACAATCTTCCTGATTTCAGTGACAGTCATAACATTATTTATGGTCACAATATGCGTAATCTCTCGATGTTTGGAAAGCTGAGATATTATAAAAGTGATGAAGATTATTACGATGAGCATAAGTATTTTCAGGTGATTACATCAGAAGGTAAGTATCGTTATGAAATATTCTCCTATTTTGATACTGAGCCTGCTTCATGGGTATACACAGTGCCATATTATGATAATGAAGAATTTCAGAGCTATATTGATAATTTAAATACACACTCATATAGAAAAGGAAATGCAGAAGTTTTATCTTCTGACAAAGTGGTGACGTTGTC
>JAFYYE010000412.1 GCA_017557715.1 Pseudobutyrivibrio sp. | reverse complement strand
GAGAAGAATGGCACGCCTGCCTCACCAGCAATTGCCTTTACAAGAAGTGTCTTTCCAGTTCCTGGAGGGCCTACAAGAATAACACCCTTAGGGATACGTGCACCAAGCTTTGTATATTTCTTAGGGTCCTTGAGGAAATCAACAAGCTCTTCCACTTCTTCCTTTTCCTCTTTAAGACCTGCTACGTCATTAAATCTGGTGTGAATATCCTCTTTAGTAGTCATCTTGGCACGGCTCTTTCCAAAATTCATCATTTTGGCATTGGCACCACCACCGCCTGCGCCCTGAGCATTCATCATAATCATAAAAAGAATGAATACTGCGCCAAGCACAATAAGCATTGGTAAAAGCTCAGAAAGCCAGCTGTCATGAGGAATATCACTAAGTGTATAGCTGATATCTGCATCAGTAAGTAGCTGCTGGAAATCATTAACATCAGAAACATATAAGGTGACTGTATCCCCTGTAGTGAGCTTAATTGTAGCTGCGCCAGTAGGAACCTCCTCATTCTGAGTAATGCTAACTGATTGTACCTGCTCCCTCTTTATGGCTCCTTTGAATTCAGCCATAGAATAGGTTGTAGTTTTGTTGCCCATGCTGCTGTAAAGAATACCCAAAACAACTACAACAAAAAGGGCATAGATAATCATTCCTGAAGCTCTATTTTTCTTCAAAATGTCCTCCTAGTCTAGCTCTACAATGCCGATGTAAGGAAGGTTACGATATTTCTGGTCGTAATCAAGACCATAACCAACAACAAACTGATCTGGAATTGTAAAACCTGTATAGTCAACGTGAACATCAACTTCTCGACGATCTGGCTTATCAAGCATTGTAACCATACGAACTGATTTTGCTCCGCGGTCCTTAAATAACTGACCAAGGTAATTAAGTGTATTACCGCTATCGATAATATCCTCTACGATGATTACGTTCTGTCCTGCTGGATCCAAATCAAGGTCCTTCTTAACCTTTACAACACCTGATGATACTGTGCCACCGTCATAGCTTGATGTAGCCATGAAATCGATGATAACTGGCACTGTAATTCTCTTAGCAAGCTCACATGCGAAGAATGAAGCTCCCTTAAGGATGCAAACTAAAAATACTGTCTCACCCTCGTAGTCCTTACTAATCTGTGCTCCAAGCTCTGCAATACGAGCTGCTAATTCATCCTCTGGCAAAAGGACTCTGATGTTCTCACTCATTTCCTGTTCCTCCGTAAACTATTTCTAATACGCGAGTGGTGTTATTAGAAATTTTATAATATTCGCTGATTCTGTACCCAACTACCCACATTACATGACTTCCATCACATACCAAAATGATTTGATCTCTTTTGTGACGAGGTATTTTTTCATCAACAAAATAGTCCTGAATTGATTTGTGATTTCCGGCTGCATCGATAGTTAAATAATCCCCTTCAGCACGGGTTCGTATAACAACATTATCCGTTATTCTATCACAATCAAACCATTTAGTATAGGTATCTGTAGGGTATTTCATACCAGGCTCATAGTCGAATTCACGGTAGGAAATTGTACCCGTAGGTTCCTCTTTATTCTCACCATCAATCACATACAAATGCTCATATGAAATGATTAGTGTTTTCTTATATGGAAGCTGCACTTGACGCTCTCCTTCTTCCTGAAGAAGGCTTAAAATACTGTCAATATGTACAGCGCTAACATCCTTTTGATTCGGCATAAACTTGCTGAGATACTCCTTCAATGCCTGACTGGCTATTACCCTAGGAGCTGTAACGAATGCTCTCTTGCGAAGCTTTTCGCCATCATCCTTAGCTATTTCCAACAGACCATGTGCCTCGAAGGAAATGTATTCTGCCACTTCTGACAGTCTATTTGTCATATCGGTAATGTGCTCTAAAGCCTTAGGATTAATCTCTGAAAGTTCTGGTAAGATATTGTGTCTAATTCTATTTCTATCATAGCAAACCATAGAATTGGTCTCGTCCACACAATAAGGTATTTCTTCCTCATTGATGAATGCCATGATTTCTGATTTTGGAACCTCTAAAAGAGGGCGGATTATTCTGTCCCTAATAGGCGCTATTCCGCACATTCCATCCAAGCCTGTACCTCTTGCCATGTGAAAAAGAACAGTCTCCGCGTTGTCGTCTGCATTATGAGCTACAGCTATCTTTACCGCGCTATCACCAGCGCCTGACTCAAGCTCATCTGCATAGGCATCAAACGCGTCATAGCGTGCCATTCTAGCCTCTTCCTCGATAGACCTGCCCGATTCCTCAGCCAATGCTGGAATATCCACCTTGATTACCTTTAAAGGCACCTCAAAGTCTTTGCATAAAGCCTCCACATATTTCTGATCTTCATCTGCATCCTCGCCGCGAATACAATGATTCACGTGTATAGCATGTATGCTAAGGTTGTACTCCGCCTGAAGGGCTAACAGCACAAAAAAAAGGCACACAGAATCAGGTCCTCCGGATAAACCTAAGACCACCTTGTCGCCTTTGTTTAACATATTATATTTTTCAATGTATTCTCTAATCTTCTTTTTGTCTAAAAATGATCCAATTGCCATGTGTCAATCCAAGCTTCTGTGAAGCCTCATTTTCTACGTATTCATCGGTTCCGACGTACTCTTCTTGTTCCCTAAGCTGCTGGCTTTTTTCATTAGCTGCATCCAGCTGAGTCTGTAAGGTCTCCTCCTTCTTCTTGAGTTCCTCATTCTTATCGTAGAGGCGCACAATCTGAACAGTCATTACGCCAATCATAAAAAGCATAATAACCGCTACATATATTCTACCTGTGGAGGTTTTCTTTCGTCGTCTAACCTGTTTTTTCTTTTTCCTTGCCATAATTATAAATATTTAAAAAGATCTGCAGCTGCATCCTTTTTTGTTGTGTCCTGAATATCAAGGACTTCAACTTTTACATTCTTATTTCCAAATGCTATCTCTATTATATCACCAACTTTAACGTCAGTGGAAGCTTTCGCAATTTTTCCATTAATTTGTACACGACCGCTGTCACAAGCTTCATTGGCAACTGTACGTCGTTTAATCAATCTACTTACTTTCAGATATTTATCTAATCTCATATACTTCCTCTTCTCTCAACATAAGCTGGTAATTGACAAGCTCTGAGGTTTCTCAAGTGAAGCTTTCTTCAGCTGAATCTGAGAAACACTCAGGCTTGTTAATGTAACCAGCGTAGGCTTAAAAAAAGGGTTCGGAAAATCCGAACCCTAATGATTCTAAAAAATCAAGAAAATAATTAGTTGATAGAATCCTTAAGAGCCTTACCAGCCTTGAACTTAGGAGCCTTAGATGCAGGAATCTTCATCTCTGCGCCTGTCTGTGGATTTCTACCTGTACGAGCTGCTCTCTTAGAAACTTCGAATGGACCGAAACCAACGAGCTGAATCTTCTCCCCCTTCTTAAGCTCTTCAGCAACAACCTCTGTAAAAGCCTTTACAGAAGCCTCAGCATCCTTCTTAGAAATGTTAGCCTTGCTAGCGAT
>JAFYYE010000411.1 GCA_017557715.1 Pseudobutyrivibrio sp. | reverse complement strand
TTCATAAATGTCACGTGGTGAGAGCACTTCGCCCTTATGGGTCATAAGTAATTTTAAAATGTCATATTCTAACGGAGTAAGAGAAACAGGATTGCCATCTAAAGTAACCTCTTTAGATTTATCATCCAGCTCAATGCCACCCACTGTAATAATATTCGTATTTACGATATTCGCATTTCCGTTCTGAGCACCAAGCATCGTATACCTACGAAGCTGTGACTTCACTCTAGCCATAAGCTCCACCGGGTTAAATGGTTTTGTAACATAATCATCAGCTCCTACAGTGAGCCCAATGACCTTGTCTGCATCTTCACTTTTTGCAGTAAGCATTATGATTGGAACGTTGGAACTTTTTCTAATTTCAGCCATAGCAGTAATACCATCCATCTCTGGCATCATCACATCAAGTAAGATGAGCTGAATATCATTTCCCTCGTCTCCCTTCATAATATCTACAGCTTCCTTTCCATTTGAAGCCGAAGTCACATTCATTCCTTCACTCTCCAAATAAATTCGAAGTGCAGAAATAATATCCTGTTCGTCATCACAAATTAGAATATTGCTCATTTTATCTCCCGTTTATTTGCTTCCTATGATTAATCACAAAACCATTGTATTGTTTATTATTTTAAGTTCCAAGTAGGTAAATCTTTAAGAATTGATTAAGATTTTCCTATTTTGTTATATCATTCCAAAAATGATTCCAAATAACGGTGCTAACACTACCATTATCACTGAAAATGTAAATGAGTTAATTGACATCAATGTGGCTCTCTGATCCGATGGCACCATGCTATTTAGTAATACGTCAGTACGAACTTCAAGGAAATTATCACTGAATGCACCAATAAATCCACAGACAATTATTATCCATACATTTCGTGTAAATAATGATGTAAAGGCAAGGCTTACACCTACAAGGCTAATAATTCCAATTGTTCTATATCTATATTTCTGAAATAGTTCGATTGCCTTCGAGCCCAGTGCAGCTCCCATTCCCATTGCAAACAATGCTGGTCCAAGCCAAATACTTTTTAGTCCAAGTGCTGGTAGCTTTGCCTGTAAGAAAAACAGAATAAGAATTGATATTGCTCCTGTTAAAGCATTAAATAATATAATCAATCTGGCTTTTCTGTTTTCTTTGATGAACCTTACACTTTCTACAGCAACTTCCTTGAATCTTCCTATAACGCTTTGTTTTTGATTCAACTCTGTTTTTACTTCAAAGAACGTTAAGCCTATAATTACGCAAATGAATGCAAGAATGGCATCCACTGCATTTGCCTTCTTGTATCCCAGCATAAGAGCCACGCCAACCATTAAGGTGCCAAGAGAACTAAATATCTGATAAATCATCAAATCATTTGATGCAAATTTATTATATTCGTCCTCAATACCAGCTTCCTTCAAGCTATCATAAGCAAGTGCCTCTCTAGTTCCCGATGCCAGATTATAACTCAAAGCACTAAAAACCATTGTCACCGCAATCCCTGCAAATGACTTTGATAAAATCATAAGCACCGATGAAACTATTGTCATAAAACTGCTTAATATCATTATTTTCTTTCGACCAAATACATCTGCCAGTGCACCTGAAGGTATTTCAAACATGATGCTTGCTATATGAAAAATACTTTCTGCAAATCCAATTTCTATTGTGCTGAAACCTCTTGCTGCCAGTAATGCTACCCATGAGGCTCCACCTATCATAAGTCCGCCTAAGCTGTCTACTAAATATAATTTCTTAATCTGCTTTCTTGCTTTATTTTTGTCCATAAAAAAATCTCCTTAATCATTTGTTTCTAACAAAATTAAGGAGATAGTGGTTTAAATTTTAAATCAATGAATGTTTGCATTCATCACCTACTAAGATTTACTTAGCTCTGAATTGATTAAAAATGAGCGCACTATCCCCGTAAACAGCTAAAATTGAACCTTTCATGAGATGAATGTTAGTTGTTTTCCAGGTCATCTGTGTGCTCCTTTCCTTTTAATATGTATAGAGTTTACTTGTTATTAAGCCACTAGTCAACCGATTTAGTTGATAAATTACAAATTTATAAATTCTGTTCCCTAACCAATTTCATGACTCTATGTGAAATCAGAGTTTCTTCTGTTAATGCCAATAATTCATCTCTGGAAATCCATCTATAATCAATGGTCTCTCCCTCCTGTAGCACAATAGAATCCTTTTCACAGTCAGTCTCACATAAATACATTACATAAATAGAATGATTCTTATCCTGAACAGTTCTGCCGATTTCTTGAAGAATTCCATCTATTCCCGTCTCTTCTAACAGTTCTCTTTTTGCTGCCTCTTCAGGATTTTCCCCTTTCAGGGCAGAGCCTCCAGCTGTCAGCTCCCATTTACCACCATGGGTCTTTTCTAAAGCCCTTTGCATAATCAGATATGTGCCGTCTTGATGCTTTACTATAATATCGCACACAAGATGATATTTATCCGCTGGAATATGCTGTCCTCTAATCAAGGTCTCCCCTGGGATTCTCGTAAAATCCCTCTTATATGCATCCCATATTTCTGCCATAATTTTTCCTTTTCTTCTTAAGAAATCAGAGATATGTAGCACCTCTTATCTATATATAATAGAATAAGCCTTTGGGGGAGCATCCTGTACAATTTCTACTTTATTCATGTCGGCCCCACAACGCTTAAAATCTCTTTTCAGATCCCATCTTGGATGGTTGTAAGTATTTAAAAATACTATATCAATTCCTACTGCTGTAGCCACTCCTACATCTGCCAATACTTCATTTCCAATAAAAACACATTCCTCTTTCTTCAGATTGTGTTTATCTATTAGCATCTGGAGAAATCTTCCATCTGGCTTTTTGATACCAACATCTGATGAAATAAAAATATCGTCAAAATACTTTGGTAAATCTGTAAGCTCCAATTCTCTCTCAGTAAATAGCCTCTGCGCATTAGACAGCAGATAAACATTTCCTCCAGCTTCCTTAATAGCAGAAAGCAATTCTGCTACGCCTTCGTACCTTTCTAGCTTATCACGAGACTTTGTCCTAAATGTGTTACAAAGCTCACTCATTTCCACATCAGATATTTCTTTTCCAATAAGCTTTTCCCACACCCATTCAACTTTTATTTCTGGATGCTTCGTATTCATTGCTTTTGCCAGACCTTTTTCCTCAGCCTTGTATAACTTTGCATACTCCTGCTTCAACTTTTTAGGCTCAATCTTTTTATCAAATTTTTTCTCTAGATAGTCAGACATAAATTCCCAAAGCTCAATCTGCTTTGTATCTGTGTGAATATCTATTAGTGTTCCATATAAATCAAAAATATAATTTTTATACTTCATTTTTCTCCATCAATTCTGTTCATGTTTAATTATTTTATAGTGTTATTACATTTTATATAATACACATTTTTTTGAATTTATGTACACATTATTTTCACAGAAAAAGACTACACTATAGCCTATGTTGTGTATAAATTGACAAGAAGGAGAAATCATTATGAGCTTTGATATTCAATATCTGTTATGGCTTCAAGATTTACGTAATGCAACTGGGGGTATGTTTGATGAGTTCTTCAATGCCTTATCAAAATTTGCGGTAGATATTTTACCGTTCTAGCCATACCCTGTTGGTAATGCAGCCTTCAGACTTCCTATGCTTACCGCTATAGGTGCAGCAATAATGTTTGCTTGGAAAGAATTGTTTGCCTCTGCAACAATAGTCCAGGCTTTTGGCGGTCACTGGGGTAATTTTATAGCACGATTCATCATGACATTATTTGCTCTTACTGTTTGGCCATTATTTATAAAAAAAGAGTGCCATAATTAATTCCTTCCAATTATATAAAAGGAGATAGGCTTCAATAGCCAATGTCATTAAGTTATGATGACAAACACAAGATCTCTATACCAGAAATGGTATAGGGGTCTTTTTTTTATTTTGGGGTTGACATGGATATAGAAATGTGTGGCCGCTTTCGCTACTGATTATTTTTAGAGGTAGCGAAAGCGGCCCTTGAAATTATAAGCATATTTCTCAATTTCAAGGAGGTACACATGAATCCAAAACAAGTAAAAGACCTATTAACTTCACAAATAAAGCTAGTATCCTCTAACGCCAAGTCATTCTGTGTTGATCCTAAAAGGGATTTTTCAAGAAAAAGGAAATTGACTATGGAAAAAATCTTAACGGGAATTATTGGCATGGGAGGAGGAAGCATCACAAATGAATTGTTGGATTTCTTTTGTGACAGTCCAGAAACACCAACATCATCCGCTTTTTGCCAACAGCGATGCAAGGTTACTGCTGAAGCCTTTGAAACTATATTTCGTCTTTTTTCCAAGAAACTATTCGATTCTTGGGAGATTGATTTGCCTATTTTGGCAGTTGACGGTTCAAAAATTCAGATACCTACAGATGCCAACGACGCCGATTCTTTCTTCCCAGGAGCAAACGGTCAGAAACCTTACAACATGCTTCATTTAAATGCTCTATACGACATTGAACATCAACTTTATCTGGATGCTGTAATACAAAAAGCAAAGTTTGAAAATGAAGATTTAGCTCTTATAGAGATGATAGACAGATCATCATTAAAAAATGCACTTTTGATGGCAGATAGAGGATATGAGAGTTATAACAACATCGCTCATATCCAAGAAAAAGGATGGTACTTCCTTTTCAGAATCAAAGATGGAATCACAGGTATAAAACAAGGCTTACTTCTTCCAGATGAAGATTCCTTTGATGTAAATATTGAGTTGAATCTTACAAGAAAACAAACAAAAGAAGTAAAGGAATTATTAAAAGATAAGAATCACTATAAGTTTGTTTCGGCAACTCAAGTTTTTGATTATCTCCCTGTAAAAAACAGAAAATCAGGACCTGCAAAGTTTTATAAAATTTCTTTTAGGATTGTGCGATTTCCTTTATCTGAAGATACCTATGAAACAATTATAACCAATCTTCCTACCGATAAATATTCGCCGGATGAAATTAAAAGGCTATATGGATTACGATGGGGAATTGAAACATCTTTCCGAGATTTAAAATACACTATGGGAATGCTTGATTTCCATTCAAAAAAGGTGGAATGCATACAACAGGAGATATATGCCCATCTCACAATGTATAACTTTGCAGAAATGATTACCTCGCACGTAGTCATTAAGAAAAAGCAAAGAAAATATACATACAAAGCTAACTTCTCAGTTGCAGCTCACATGTGCAAAAAATTCTACCGCGGTATTACATTGCCACCTGATTTGGAAACCATCATATCAAGAAATCTTGTACCCATTAGACCAGATCGGCATCGTGAAAGATGCCAATCTGTAAGAATCTTTAGAGGCTTCCTATATAGAGTAGCATAAAAATGAGCAGTTAAAAATGTTATTTAGGCAGATATACAATCTGTCTTTTTCCTATGCCTAAAAAAAGAAAAAACGAGATTGGAGCTAATTGCTCTAATCTCGTTTTCCTCATTTTAGCCTCCACTACAATGCTAACTTAATGACATTGGCTTCAATAGCCTATCTCTTTTTAATTCTCGCCAAATACTTTTTTATAAAGCTCTTCATACTCTGTTTCACTGATTTCTTGATCACCCATGTAGTATGTTTTCACTCCAGTGTCTTCCCAGTCTTCCCAACCAAAATTTAGAGAATCCACAACCTTTAGGTCACCATCATATTTAGATAATTCGTATGTACATCTGCCTCCATGAGTTGTATCACTGTGAACAATCCAATACGCACCATCATACTGTGTGTATGAACAAATAGCCGTTGTTCCATCACCCTGAGCAAAGCAAACTACTTTTCCGTCTTTGCAATCAAAACACATGTCGCCATAAACTGGATTTTCTAGAATAAATTCCAATTCACCATCATTGTCTAAATCTACAGGTTCCTTTTTCTCTACCTGCATTGTTACATCCAGTTCATCCTCCGGTGTAGAATCAACAAACTGCAAGTATGTATTATCCATAGTCCATGTAGTGTCATCATAATAAGATCTTGCCTCAGCAGTAATTTTTCCATCGCAGAATGCCTGGAATAATTCTTCTGATGACATCAGATTTACATTAATCTCTTCTTCTGCAACAGTGTCTGACTCTGAATTATTTCCCGCATTAAATAATTCATCATTACTATTTGCTGTGTTAATTGTAACCTCTTCAGACTTATTAGTATTTTTTACATACCATACTCCACAGCCTGCTACTAATACTAGTGCTGTTATAATTGTTGTTATTGCAGCTATTCTCTTCTGTCGTCTCTTCATGATTGCTTAATTATTCTCCCAAAATCTTTTATAATAAATGACTCAATATTGTATTATAAAACTTCGCTCATCATCTTCAACAGGAATTTTTTCTTTCTCAAGCCCATAAATATCAATATACTTATCAGCTGCAAGGACCTTGAGAAACATATATATTTCCTGCTCTGAGCCTTGAATCTCCATTACAACTGAACCATCATATTCATTCTTCACATATCCTGTTAATCGATATTGGTTGGCCACGTGACTAGCTTTATACCTAAAACCTACACCCTGCACTCGACCAGTAAAAACCATCTTATATCTAACTAAATCCTTCATCCCTTTTTCCTTATTCTAAAATTTTATACAAAACTATAATACACTAAATTTTGCTTTACATGTAAAAAAAGAGATAGGAAATTTCCTATCTCTTTTTTTACATGTAAAGCAAAATTTAGTGTATTATAGTTTTGTATAAAATTTTAGAATAA
>JAFYYE010000410.1 GCA_017557715.1 Pseudobutyrivibrio sp. | reverse complement strand
TGTAGAGACTGTTGAAGAAGAAACTGCTGGGATTGATTTAGTGGACGGAGTTTATCAGGTAGATTTCACAACAGATAGTGGAATGTTCCATGTAAATGAAGCAATGAACGGACATGGTGAGCTCACAGTTGAAAATGGTCAGGCTACAGTACATATTTCTCTTGTATCTAAGAAGATTGTAAATCTTTATGTGGGACTTGCAACTGATGCAGAAACTGATGAAGCAAACTGGCTTCAGCCTACAGAAGATGAAATCACATATGAAGATGGAACAACAGATGTAGTATATGGGTTTGATGTTCCTGTTCAGGCTTTAGATACAGAATTCGACCTTGCTCTTATTGGAGAAAAGGGTGTTTGGTACGATCATAAGGTAAGTGTTTCAAATCCACAGTAATGAAAAAAATACGAATAATAATTGCTGCAGCGCTGGCTATGTCATTAACAGCCTGCAGCTTTTTTAATAAGGACAATTCAATAGAGAATGACATAGAAGCGTCTTCGCAGGAAGCTGTCAATGAGTACAGCTGTCAGGTAAGCCTAGAAGGTGGTAGTGGCCGTGCTACAGTAGAATCTCCCGCAAAAGTTGTAGTGGAGGGAGATAATAAAACTGTTAGATTAGTATGGTCAAGCTCTAATTATGATTACATGGTAGTAGATGGCAAGCATTATGATAACGAAGCTGTCCCAGGAAAGAATTCCGTATTTACGATACCATTTGATTCATATGATGAGGCTTTCACTGTGATTGGGGATACTACAGCAATGAGTACACCTCATGAGATAGAGTATCTGATTACAGTCTACTCACCTAGCAAGGGTGTGCTAATTGGCCAAAGTGTTCCTCTTGAAAGTGAGGAAAAATCAAGCGAAGATGAAGCTGTTGTTTTAGGTGATTTAAAATATATTGATTCACTGAAATTACAATATGCTACTCAATTTACAGTGGACTATTATGAAGATGAGGCTGGAAATAATTTCTCGTTTATTACTATTGGAAGCGAAGGTACCAAGCAATATTTTTTGTATGGTAATGGCTCTTCTAAAGTAGTAGGACTGTCTTCTAATATAACTACACTGGAATCAGTAGATAAAACATATCTTATTTCTACATCAGTGATGGATTTGGTTTCCTCTATAGATGGGCTTAATTATGTGAGACTTTCAGGAACTGATAGTAAGGATTGGTATATTGATGAAGCAAAAAAGAAAATGAAACAGGGAGATATTTTATATGCTGGAAAATATTCTGCTCCTGATTACGAATTGCTTCTTACAGAAGGATGTAATTTTGCCATAGAAAATACCATGATATATCACAAGCCATCAGTGAAGGAAAAGCTTGAATCTCTTGGTATTCCTGTAATGGTGGAATATTCAAGTTATGAAAAAAGTCCATTGGGACGATTAGAATGGATAAAGCTTTACGGCGTTCTTTACAACAGGCTCGATAAAGCAAATGAAGTGTTTGAAGCTCAAGTGGATAGAGTAGGAAAAGTGGAAAGTAAGACTAATACTGGGCTTAAGGTAGCAGTTTTCTCAATTACTTCTAATGGTCAGGTGGTTGTGCGACGACCAGGTGACTATATTTCTACTATGGTTGAGATGGCAAGCGGTAAATATGTTCCTGCAAATTTAAAAAATACGGATGATAACGTGATTTCAACTGTAAAAATAACTATGGAAGATTTTTATATGCAGGCATCGGATGCGGATATATTAATTTATAATAGTACTATACAGGGAGAAGTTTCTTCTATTCAGGAACTAGTAGCAAGAGCAGAGATTTTGGGGGATTTTAAAGCTGTAAAAGATAATAAAGTTTATTGTCTTGAAAAGAGCTATTTTCAAAGGACCGGCGATGTGGCAGAATTAATAGAGGACATAAATAATATATTAGTTGATGAAAATGAGCCTTTATCATTTATCTATCATATTGAGGATTAAAGATTGAGTAACAAGAAAAGATTCTATTTGATTAAGTTTTTAGGAATGACAATATTGCTTTTATTAATATTTGTGCTGAGCATTGGATTGGGCAGCGCAGATATTTCTATGCAAGATATTATCAAATCCATGGGAAATTCTAGGGATGCATATCTCTATAAAATTATTTTTTCCATAAGGATGCCTAGAATTATTGCGGCAATTATTTTAGGAGGAGCATTGGCTGTTTCAGGATTTTTGCTCCAGATTTTCTTTGGTAATCCTATAGCCGGACCATATGTGCTTGGTATTTCGTCAGGAGCAAAATTATACGTTGCTCTTACTATGGTAATATGCCTGAAATATGGACGAGTAATGAGTTCCGCAGGAATGGTAATAAATGCATTTGCAGGATCTTTGATGACGATGGGAGTAGTTTTGCTTCTGTCCCAGAGAGTTAGAAATATGTCTATGCTTGTAGTTTGTGGAGTAATGATTGGATATATTTGTTCTGCGGTTACAGAATTTATTATCGCATTTGCGGATGATAGCAATATTGTAAACCTTCATAATTGGTCATTGGGAAGCTTTTCTGGAATAAGTTGGGAGAATGTTTATATAGCCAGTATTTTTATATTTGCAGCTTTCTTTATATCATTTTTCCTTTCAAAACCTATTGGTGCATATCAATTAGGAGAAAATTACGCAAGAAATATGGGCGTGAATATTAGCGCCCTTAGAATTACATTAATTATGCTTTCAAGTATTATGGCTGCTACTGTTACTGCTTTTGCAGGTCCAGTTTCGTTTGTGGGAATAGCAGTCCCTCATATTATGCGAAGCATTATGAAAACAGCAAAGCCTATTGTAATGATTCCTGCCTGCTTCTTGGGTGGAGCAATCATTACTTTGGCATGTGATGGAATTGCCAGAACAGCGTTTGCTCCTATGGAGTTAAGTATCAGTGCTGTTACAGCAATAGGTTTAGCCCCTGTTGTTATTTATCTTTTAGTAAAGCGCAAGGAGGCTAAAAATGGAGCGAATTAATCTTGATAATTTAAAAGTGGGATACAAAAATCCTGTCGTAGAGGACGTATCCTTTAGAGTTAAACCAGGTCAGATAGTGGCATTAATTGGCCCAAATGGCTCTGGCAAATCTACTATTTTAAAGACGATAACAATGCAGTTGAAAAAGCTTTCTGGAAGGCTTTTTATCTGCGGTGATATAGATAAATCTTATACAGAAGCGGAATTGTCAAAAAGGATGTCCATGGTAATGACAGAGAGAATTCATCCAGAATTGATGACTTGTCTTGATGTAGTTGCCACAGGTAGATATCCTTACACCGGCCGTCTTGGCTTTTTATCTTCTGAGGATAAAGAAAAAGTGGAAGAGGCAATCAGGCTGGTAGGTGCTGAGGATGTTGCTGATAAAGATTTTATGAAAATCAGTGATGGACAGAGGCAGCGAGTTATGCTGGCCAGAGCTATAGCACAAGAGCCAGAAATAATGATTCTTGATGAGCCTACATCATTTCTTGAGATACAGTATAAAATAGACATTCTCTCAGTAATCAAGAAGCTTGCTACAGAGCGAAAGATTGCAGTAATAATGTCTATTCATGAGTTGGAATTTGTACCTGCCATAGCAGATAAAGTTATTGGAATTTGTGATGGGCAAGTTTATAAAATGGGAAACCCAGAGGAGATTTTTAAGGGGGAGATTATTGAACATTTATATGGAATGCCAAGAGGAACAGGGGATACATACATCAATGGCTTGATAGGATATTCTAATGCCATCGAGGATATTCTTAAGGCTGCCCCTCAAGGTATCGAGGTTACGTTAGAGTCGGATGAGGTGTAATGAACATAGAATTTGTCTTACCAAATGAAATAGAAAAGCGAAGTTTTGAAATCATAACCGCGGAGCTGGAAACTTTAGGAATCAATATTCCAGAGGAAGAAGCGCCAATCACAAAGCGGGTGATTCATACTAGCGCTGATTTTGATTACGCAAAGACTATGCGCTATTCAAATGGTGCAATAGTAAGAGCTAAAGAATTAATAAAATTCGGAGCTGATATTGTTACTGATACAAACATGGCACTATCCGGAATAAATAAAAAGAAGCTTGCTACCTTTGGTGGAGCGGTTCACTGTTTTATGGCGGATGAGGATGTGGCTTCCGAAGCAAAGGAGCGACAGGTTACAAGAGCGACTGTATCAATGGAAAGAGCTGCTAAGCTTAACAAGCCGGTTATTTTTGCAATTGGAAATGCACCTACAGCTTTGATTTCTCTTTATGAGATGATGGAAGCAGGTATATTTACACCGGAGTTTGTCATTGGTGTTCCTGTTGGTTTTGTAAATGTGGTTGCAGCCAAGGAATTGTTTCTTAATTCTGATGTTCCTTATATTATCAATGAAGGCCGCAAGGGAGGCAGCAATATCGCGGCAGCTATATGTAATGCACTTATTTACTCTTTGTAAAAGGAGACCTTCTATTCGGAGTTTATATGAAAAAAGGATTCACCACGGGAAGCTGTGCGGCGGCGGCAGCGAAGGCGGCGGCGTACATGCTATTTACGGGGCAGGAGAAACTTAATATAGAGATAGAGACACCTGCTGGAGTGATGTTCAAGGCGGATATAGTTGATATAAAAAGAGAGCAGGAGCAGGTGAGTTGTGCAGTAATAAAGGATGGTGGAGATGACCCAGATGTAACTACAGGATGTCATGTTACTGCCAGGGTGGAAATTGTTAAACCCACGCAGGAAGCACTTACCGGTGAAGGTCCAAAGCTTTTAATTGATGGCGGCGTGGGAGTTGGCAGAGTAACCTTGCCAGGGCTTGATCAGCCTGTAGGTAATGCAGCTATCAATCACGTCCCTAGAGAGATGATTGAAAAAGAAGTTACTGAGGTGTGCTCACTTTTAGATTTTAATGGCACATTATCCATTGAAATATCTGTTCCAGAGGGGATAGAGCTAGCTAGCAAAACCTTTAATCCTCGTCTTGGAATAGTGGATGGAATATCTATTTTAGGCACCACAGGCATTGTAGAGCCAATGAGTGCAAAAGCCCTTGTAGATACTATTCATGTTGAGCTTAGACAAAGAAAAGAACTTGGTTTCAAAACAGCCATAGTATCCCCTGGAAATTATGGCTTGAATTTCATGAAGGATACTTATGGCTATGATTTAGATAAGAGCGTAAAGTGTTCCAACTTTATCGGAGAGACAGTTGATATGTGCTGCCAATTAGGATTTGATGGAATGCTTATTACAGGCCACATAGGTAAGCTTATAAAAGTCGCTGGAGGAATTATGAATACCCATTCTCACGAGGCAGATTCCCGAATGGAAATCCTTTCTGGTTGCGCACTTCGTGCCGGATGTGATGGAGATTTAGCCAGAAAAATTCTCGGCTGTCTTAACACCGAAGAGGCCCTCCATTTTATAGATGAAGCAGGACTTCTTAGGCCTACAATGGATATTGTCCTGGAAAAGATTTTGTTTTATTTAGATTTCAGAGCTCAGGGAAAGTTAGAGCTTGATTGTATATTATATTCAAATGAATTCGGACTCCTTGCAGAGTCTGCAAACAGTAAAAGGAAACTTTTAGAATGACAAAAGTAATAATGGTTCAGGGAACCATGTCTAATGTAGGAAAAAGCCTGCTTGTAGGGGCTTTATGCCGAATCTTTAAGCAGGATGGCTACAAAGTGGCGCCATTTAAATCTCAAAATATGGCTTTAAATTCATTTGTTACAGCGGATGGATTGGAGCTTGGTCGTGCTCAGGCTATGCAGGCGGAATGCGCAGGTGTGGAGCCTTCTGTTTTTATGAATCCAATTCTTTTAAAGCCTACAAATGATATTGGAAGTCAGGTTATTGTTAATGGCGAGGCAATTGGAAATATGTCTGCCAGAGACTATTTTGCATACAAGAAACAGCTTGTTCCAGACATTTTGGCTGCTTATCATGAGCTGGAAAAGTGGGCTGATATTATCGTGATCGAAGGTGCAGGAAGCCCAGCAGAAATAAATCTTAAAAGCGATGACATTGTAAATATGGGTATGGCAGAGCTTGTAGATGCGCCAGTACTATTAGTTGGTGATATTGATAGAGGCGGTGTGTTTGCACAGCTTTTAGGTACATTAGAACTTTTGGAACCTCAGGAAAGAGCCAGAGTAAAGGGGCTTATTATTAATAAATTCCGTGGGGATAAAAGCCTTTTAGATTTGGGCATAGATATGCTTGAGGAAAGGGGAAAGGTTCCAGTGATTGGAACAGTTCCTTATGCCAGATTAATGATAGATGACGAGGATAGCTTAAGCGAAAGATTAGGCAATACCTTTGATTATGGTAATAACGTAAATACGGTAGAAATAGCAGTGATTCGTCTGCCTAGAATTTCTAATTTTACAGATATAGCACCATTTGAAAATATACCAGGAGTAAAAGTCAGCTTTGTAACTAATCCAAGGGAAATTGCAAAGGCTGATATGGTTATTATTCCTGGAAGCAAAAACACTATTTCGGATTTACGATGGATGCGTGAATCAGGAATGGAAGCAGCCATCAAGCGTTTTGCTATGGATAAACCTGTGGTTGGCATTTGTGGTGGCTTTCAGATGATGGGAAATATTGTGGCAGATCCAGAGGTGGTAGAGGAAGGCGGACAAATCAGAGGCATGGAGCTGTTTCCATTAAAAACAGTTCTTAGTGGTGAGAAATATCGAAGCCAGACTGAGGATTGTTTTGATGATTTAACAGGAGTATATGAAAGTCTTTCAGGAGAAGGATTTGTTGGTTATGAGATTCATAATGGAATTACCACTGTAGAGGATGAATCTGCAAATATAGAAATAATAGAGCGAGATGATGAAGGAAATATTATTCTCGTTCAAAATAAGAATCTCTTAGGCACATATGTGCATGGGATCTTTGACGATGGAGATTTAGCTTATCGTTTGTCAGAAACTATAGCAGAATCTAAGGGGCTAAGTCTTGAGGTGGAAGCTATTGATTATAAGACTCTTAAGGACGCCGAGTACGATAAGCTTGCAAGCATAGTTAGAGAAAATTTAGATATGGACTATATCTATTCAATTCTAAAATAAACTGGAGGCAATATGATTTATTTTGTAGGTGCAGGATGTGGAGCTGCAGACCTTATTACAGTTCGAGGAATGAAGCTTTTACAGCTTGCAGATGTAATAATATATGCAGGGTCGCTTGTTAATCCAGAGTTACTTAATTATGCGAAAAAGGATTGTGAGATTTTTAATAGTGCAACCATGACATTAGATGAAGTTATAGCTGTAATGCTAAAGGCAAATAAAGAGAATAAGACCTTAGTCAGATTGCACACAGGAGAACCTAGTATCTATGGTGCGGTGCAGGAGCAGATGCGTGTCTTGGATGAAAATGAAATACCATACGAAAGTTGTCCAGGTGTTAGCGCTTGCTTTGGGGCGGCAGCTGCTCTTAATTTGGAATACACCCTTCCAGATGTTAGCCAGTCACTTATTATTACCCGAATGGAGGGGAGGACTTCTGTGCCTGAGAAAGAGAGCATAGAAAGCTTTGCTGCCCATGGTGCATCAATGGCAATATATCTGAGCGCAGGTATGTTAGAAGAACTGCAGGAGAGATTGATGAAAGGTGGTTACGAAAGTAATACACCTGCTGCAATTGTTTATAAAGCCAGCTGGCCAGATGAGGAAAAATATATTTGTACTGTAGGAACTTTAGCAAGTACTGCAAAGGCAAAAGGGATCAGTAATTTGGCAGTAATTTTGGTGGGGGATGTAATAGCAAAATCTAACTATTCATTAAGTAAATTGTATGATCCGGAGTTTGAGACTGGGTTTAGGAAGTCAAGATGATAATTTTAAGAGTAGTTTATTTTACTGATAATGGAAAAAAGGTAGCTGATAAGCTTAGTGAAAAATTTTACATTGAAGCTAAGCCTCAGGAGGTGACTTTGTCTGATTGGACGAAGGATTGTTTTGATATGCATCTTCCGGTTGTGTTCATTGGTTCTACTGGAATTGCAGTTAGGGCAATTGCGCCTTTTATTACCAGCAAGCTAAAGGATAGTCCAGTTATTGTTATTGATGAACTTGGTCAAAATGTTATCCCTATTTTATCGGGACATTATGGTGGGGCAAATGAGCTGGCAAGGCTTTTAGCAACTGTTCTTGGAGCAAATCCAATTATTACCACAGCAACGGATATTAATAACGTATTTGCGGTAGATGTATTTGCAAAGAAAAATGGTCTTTTGATTACAGATAAAACCCTTATTAAAAAGGTTTCAGCTAAAGCGTTAAAAGGCGAAGAGCTTGATATTAATCAAACTGATGATGAAATTATTATTGAAGGTCTTAAATTAATTCCAAAGAGATTGATTTTAGGAATTGGTTGTAAAAAGGGAAAAACATTTGAAGAATTAAAAGCATTTGTAAATTCTTTTTATGGGGATGATGAACTTGAAAAGAGTCTTTATGCAATAGCTTCTATAGATGTGAAATCAGAAGAAGTAGGTCTAGTGAAGCTTGCAGAGTTTTATGGCGTCCCTTTTGTTACCTTTTCTTCTGAAGAATTAGAAAAGGTGCAGGGGGAGTTTGATGAATCATCCTTTGTTAAGGATAAAGTTGGAACAGGAAATGTTTGTGAGCGTTCGGCAATTCTTTTGGCAGGAGATGATGGCTCAATTATTAGAAAAAAGGTTGCGAAAGATGGCGTCACATTGGCAGCTGCAATGAGAAATTCAGTATATTTGGTTTGGTAGGAGAAAAATGGCAGGACATATTTACATAATTGGAATGGGACCTGGTGATAAATCAATGATGACGGGCGAAGCTTTTTCAGCTATGGAAAAGTCGGACGTTATTGTTGGTTACACGGTTTATATTGATTTAGTGAAAGAACATTTCCCAGATAAGGAATTCTTTACAACTCCAATGCGTCAGGAGATAGAAAGATGTAGAGCCTGTTACGATTTTGCATCTCAGGGAAAGGATGTCGCCTTTATCTGTAGTGGAGATGCAGGAGTTTATGGTATGGCAGCTCCTATGTATGAGCTTTTACCAGAATACGTAAATGCGAATTCTGAAATCACAGCGGAAAATATCACTGTTATCCCGGGAGTTACAGCTGCGATATCAGGCGCAGCCGTGCTAGGCGCACCTATAAATCATGATTTTTGTGTTATAAGTCTTAGTGATTTGCTCACTCCATGGGAAGTAATTGAGCGTAGACTTCGAGCAGCTATAGAAGGTGATTTTTCCATAGCTATTTATAATCCATCTAGTCATAAAAGACATGATTATTTACAGAAGGCCTGCGACATCATGCTTAATGCTGGTGCCAAAGAGGATAGAGCCTGCGGATATGTGGAGAATATCGGTAGAGAAGGTACTAGCGCAAATGTTTGCACACTGAAAGAATTAAGAGATACTCAGGTAAATATGTTTACAACTGTATTTATTGGAAGTTCGAGAACGCAGATTATAAATAACAAATTAGTTACACCTAGAGGATACAAAATATGAAAAAAGTAATCATTTTTGGTGGAACAACTGAAGGGAGAAAGCTTGCTGAGGCTTTAGAAGCAGTGGATGTTCTTTGCATATATTGTGTTGCCACAGAATATGGTAAAGAGCCTGTGACAGAGTCGTCTCATATCAAGATTCATGCGGGGCGAATGGATGCCGATGGAATGCTTAAGCTGTACGAATGTGAGCAACCAGATGCCATTGTTGATGCAACACATCCTTTTGCAGAAATCGTAAAAAAGGAAATAGAGGACAGCTTGTTCAAATACAAGCCGATTCCTTTTTATCGTCTGGCCAGAGAAGAAGAGCAGATAGATTACAGTAATTGCACGTTCTTTGATACGGTGGAAGATTGTGCAAAGGCTCTTATAAATACCTCAGGAAATATTTTTCTTACTACTGGTAGTAAGGAATTGCCTAAGTTTTGCCAATATGATGAATTAAAAGAACGTATTATTGCTCGTATCATTCCTAATGACGAGAGTCTTGAGATTTGTAAAAAGCAAGGTCTCAAGGGGAATCAGATAATTGCCATGCAGGGACCATTTTCTAAAGGGATGAATATTGCATGTCTTAGAGAATATAATGCAAGTATTTGTGTCCTTAAGGAAAGTGGTAAATCAGGTGGAGAAGCCAGTAGAATTGAAGCTGCAAATGCTTGTGGAACGAAGTGCTTTGTAATAAAGCGTCCAGAAGAATCAGCACAGGCCATGACTTTCACTCAGGTGCTTCAGGGCTTATTTAATGAATTAGAAATAAATGAAGAGGTAACCACGCCATTAGAAAAGGTTACGCCAGAGTCTATTACAGCTGATAAAAAGATATCTGTGGCTCTATGCGGTTTTGGAATGGGGCCAGATTCCATTACAGTAGAGGTTCAAAAAGCTGTAGCAGAAGCTGATTATATATTTGGTGCCCCAAGAATGATTGTGGGGCTTGAAGCTGAGGGAAAGAAATATCCGTATTATTTGGCTAAGGATATTTTGCCTTGTTTAGAAGAAATAGTTTCTGATATTAAGTTTGGAAAGAAAAATGCTGTTGTACTGTTCTCGGGAGATACCGGTTTTTATAGCGGAGCCACTAAGCTGGCAGAAGCGCTTACTAAGACCGGATATGCTGATGTTAAAGTATTGCCTGGCATTTCTTCTATTAGTGCCATTGCTGCAAAGGCAAATCTCACCTGGCAGGATGGAAAGATTTTAAGTACACATGGAATCACAGATGATAACTGGCGCCCAGCCTTGATTGGAGCAGTGCAGTGTAATGAGAAGACATTTGTAATTACATCTGGTAGCAAGGATGTCAGGGTAATAGGAGATATTCTTGTATCGCTGGAAAACAATGGTGCGGGGAAATTCAAAGTATTCATCGGTACAAATCTTTACTTTGATGAAAAGCTTGGCTGGTATACAGCTGAAAAGTGTAGCACTTACGATGTAGAAGGTTTAAGTACAATTATCATAAAAAATGATTTTTGCCAGCCTAAGATCATAGCACCATATCTTACTGATGAGGATTTCATCAGAGACAACGTGCCTATGTCAAAAGAAGAAATCCGAGAGCTTTCTATTTGTAAGCTTCGATTGCACAAGAATGCAGTTGTTTATGATATCGGAAGTGGAAGCGGTTCTGTGGCAGTGGAGATGGCTAGGCTTGATTCGAGCATCAAAGTGTATGCCATTGAGCTTAAAGATGAGGCTTGTGATTTAATTCGTAAAAACGTAGCAAAGCATATGCTTGAAAACATTTCAGTAATTTCAGGTGCTGCTCCAGAAGCACTTGAAGGTCTGCCTGTGCCTACCCATGTTTTTATTGGTGGTAGTGCTGGACGATTAGAAGAGATAATTATATTGCTCAAGTCTTATAATTCACCTATTAAAGTTGTAATTAATTCAGTCACTATAGAAACTATATCAGAAATTAATAATGTACTTCGTAAATACGAAATTATTGATTCTGACATTGTACAGATAGTTGTTTCAAAAGCTAAAAAAGCAGGAGACTACAGTATTATGCAGGGACAAAACCCCGTATATATCGTATCGTTTAGCATATGAATAGAATTATGATAGCTGCTCCGAAAAGTGGCAGCGGAAAAACTACAATTACATGCGGTATTTTGGCAGTCTTGAAGAGCCAGGGTATGAATCCCTGCAGCTTTAAGTGCGGCCCGGATTATATTGATCCTATGTTTCATAGGACTGTGCTTGGGATTCCATCAGGAAATCTGGATACCTTTTTTACAGATGATGACACCACTATAAGTCTGTTTGTTAAAGAGTATAGTGGCAATATTGCTGTAATCGAAGGTGTTATGGGCCTTTTCGATGGTGTTGGTGGCACAGAGGAATCAGGCTCCAGCTATGATTTGGCCAGAGTTCTTAAAACACCAATAATACTTGTCATTGATGCAAAGGGAGCAGGTCGCTCCATACTTGCAGAGATTAAGGGTTTTTTGGATTATGACAAGCATGGGCTTATAAAAGGAGTAATCCTTAACAGGACGAATCCTGCTTTTGGAGATAAGCTTGGCAAGCTTATTGAAGATGAGCTTAAGGTGCAATATTTAGGTAGCGTTCCAAGCATAAAAGATGTGGAATTTAGCAGCAGGCATCTTGGTTTAATACTTCCAAACGAAGTGGATTCCATAAATGAAAAACTCGAAATAATGGCTGGAATAATTGATGAAAATATAAAGATTGCTGATCTGAAAAAAATAGCCGAAGCAGCACCTAAATTAGATATAATAGAAGATAAGAAGAAGGAAGAAAAAACGGAGAAGTCAGTCAGACTTGCTGTAGCCAGTGATAATGCATTTTGCTTTTATTACAGGGAAAATTTTGAGCTACTTCAGGAGGCGGGAGTAGAGCTGGTTACATTTTCTCCTATAAACGCCAAGCATCTTCCTGAAGGTATTAGTGGAATCTTACTTGGTGGTGGTTATCCGGAAAATTATTTGCGAGAACTGTCATCCAATTCTTCAATCAAATACGATATTAGAAATGCTTTTGAGGATGGAATGCCGATATTGGCTGAGTGTGGCGGGTTTATGTATCTACTTGATTCTGTCACTGACAACGACAACAGACAGTTTGATATGGTTGGAGCCATCTCAGGTGTGGCAAGGTTTGTTGGAAAGTTGGTAAGATTTGGTTATGTGACTATTCAAGACGATGATACTGAAATCAAAGGTCATGAGTTCCATTACTACGATACAGATAATAACGGTGAGGCTTGCACGGCAATTAAGCCTACCGGCAGCAAGAGTTGGAAATGCATTCATAAAGTTGGAGGAAGTTTCATTGGTTTTCCTCATTTATATTACCCATCCAATCCAAAGTTCATTACAAATTTTGTGGAGGCTATGAAGAAATATGGCAAACACTAGATACTTAATCGATGATGTTTTAGAGAATAAGCTTACAATCGAACCTGTTGATGCAGAAGCTATTAAAGAAATGCAAAACAAGTGGGACAAAGTTGCGAAGCCAATTGGAAGCTTAGGCACACTGGAAACATATTATTCGAAGATTGCGGCTATTCAAGGATTTGATGCACCTGATTTATCCAATGGTAGATTAATAGTGTGCTGCGGTGATCACGGCATTGTTGAGGAAGGTGTGAGTCAGACCAGTCAGGAAGTGACCAAAATTTGTGCTACCAACATCGGAAAGGGTATTTCTACAGCTGGCGTTATGGCCACATCTCTTGGAATAGATATTTTATCAGTTGATATTGGTATTAATTGCCCAGAGGAGGTTCCATGCACTCTCAATCGACGTGTCAAATATGGCACCTGCAATTTCCTAAAACAGCCAGCAATGACAGTGGAAGAGTTTTCACGAGCTGTACAGGTTGGAATGGATTTAGTGAAGGATAGTAAAGAAGAAGGGAAAAATCTGATTCTTGTAGGAGAAATGGGAATCGGAAATACTACCTCAGCAGCTGTTATGGCAGGATACCTGCTTGATTTAAATGCGGAGGCAGTTACTGGCAGAGGGGCTGGCCTTAATGACGAAGGTTTTAGTAAGAAAAGGGCAGTAGTCTCCATGGCGCTTTCCAAATTTAGTGGCTTGTCTCCAGTGGAGATTTGTAGCTATTTTGGAGGTCTTGAGCTTGCAGCAATGACTGGAATCGTAATTGGAGGAGCTTTATATAAAGTACCAATTATTCTTGATGGCATGCTTAGTCAGGTTTCAGCTCTTGTAGCAGACAGACTACTAGATGGTGCAAGAGATTATTTAATCCCATCCCATATCAGCAAGGAGCCAGTTGCTGAAAAGCTTGCTAAGAAGCTTGACATTCGACCAGTTATAGATGGGAAGATGGCTGTTGGAGAGGGAGCTGGAGCAGTTATGATGGTGAGTCTGCTTAAGATGGCTGACGAAGTATTTCATAAGGCTCTTAAATTTCAGGATTCTGAAGTAGAACAGTATGAGAGATTTAATTAAATGATTACATTGATTTATGGTGGAAGCAGTAGTGGAAAATCTGCTTATGCAGAGGACATTGTCTGTAATTCTCAATATAAAAACAGATATTATTTAGCTACCATGAAGGCAAATGATTCTGAGTCTGTAGAACGTATAGCAAGACACAGAAGTCTAAGAGAAGGCAAAGAATTTATCACACTAGAGCAGCCTGTTGATATCGCAAATACGATAAACCAGGATTCAGATGGGATAATTCTTTTAGAGTGTATGTCCAATCTGGTGGCTAACGAAATGTTCCGCGATGGACAGATAAAATCAGAGAAATCCATCGTAGATAAAGTTTTAAAAGATATTAAGGAACTGGAATCAAAAGTATCAAGTCTTGTGATTGTTACTAACGATATTTTTGAGGATGGTATTTCATATGACGATACAACAAAAGAGTACCTAAGGGCATTAGGTAAGATAAATGCTGAGATTGCTAAAATGGCAGCAAGGTCAGTTGAGGTGGTTGTAGGAATAGGAGTAGAAAGATGAAAATACTTAAATCATTTGCAGTGGCGTTTTCAATGTACTCTAGGATTCCTATGCCAAAATTTGACTGGGCAAGCGAAGATATGAAATATCATCTTATTTTCTTTCCATTCGTGGGTGCTGTCATAGGCTTTGTTATGTACCTCTGGCACAGAGCATCTTTCATTCTTCCAATGAATGGAATTCCATTTGCCGCCATAGGAGTTATCATTCCTATAATTATTACAGGAGGCTTTCATGTGGATGGCTATATGGATACCTGTGATGCTCTTTCTTCTTGGGGTGATAGAAAAAAACGTCTTGAAATACTAAAGGATTCTCATATAGGAGCTTTTTCAGTTATTAACCTAATAACACTTGGAATTCTTTTATTTACAGCAATTTACCTAATGGATGACAAGGCAATTTTGACATGGTGCTTTTCTTTTGTGGAAGTAAGAGCAGTTAGTGGTTTATGTGTAGTTCGTTCAAAAAAGGCCAAGAGTGATGGAATTCTTAGTACATCAGCAAGAACAGCTCAGGATAATATTGTAGTTGCCTGTCTTGCGGTGGAATTCATTATCAGTAATTTTGTAGCAGGGCTTTACTTTCAGTGGTATTGCACCTGTTCATTAATAGCACTTATGATTGCAGTGGTGTATTACATATATGTTGCTTATACAAAATTTGGCGGTATTACAGGAGATTTGGCTGGCTGGTTTGTATGTAAGGCTGAGGTTTATATGGCTATTGCGGTAGCTATTTGTTCCATGATTAACAATCCAGCCATTGCGGGATAACAGTATAGTTGAGGTGTACAATGATTTTAGTTATTGGTGGAAGCTATCAGGGAAAAACTGAATACGCACGACAAGAATTTCCGAATGCTAAGTATTTTAATCAGCTTCATTTGTTTGTGAAAAAGCGTCTCGTAGAAGGAAAAAAAGGAAACGAGATTCTTGATGAGATTCGTGAGGCTGTTAGAGGGGACGAATGGGTAGTTATTTCAGATGAAATTGGAAATGGAATTGTACCTATGGAAGAAGATGACAGAACCTGGCGAGAGGTTTGTGGACGTATTATGATTGAGCTTGCGAAGGATGCAACGGAAGTTCATCGAGTAGTTTGTGGCATTGGGCAAAGGATAAAATAATGGATAGAAAAATCACTTTGATTCGACATGGCATGACTCCAGGGAATCTAAATAAATGCTATATCGGAATTACGGATGAGGAATTATCCGACGAAGGTATTTCTCAGATTAAAAGTAGAAGCTATCCAAAAGCAGATATTGTTTTTTCCAGTCCACTTTTACGATGTATTCAGACTGCGAAGCTTATTTATCCAACTCATGAGCCTTTTATTATTGAGGAGCTTAAAGAAACTGATTTTGGTTGCTTTGAAGGGAAAAATTATAAAGAACTTTCAGGCGTCCTAGAATATCAGAAGTGGATAGATAGCGGAGGAGAGCTGGCTTTTCCAGGAGGGGAAAGCAAACAGGAGGCTATCGATAGAAGTCTAATTGGTTTTAACAAGCTTATAGAAAAAAGTAAAGATTATTCTAATATTTCAGTGATTGCTCATGGTGGAACTATCATGGCAATTCTTCAGTCTATCTTTGGGGGAGATTATTATTCATATCATGTAGAAAATGGTGAGGGATATACAATTGATTTATCACATAATGGCATTTTTAACGAGTTTTATCCTGGATCTTTTACTAGGTGATCCAGTAAGCTTTCCGCATCCAGTTAGATGGATTGGAAAGCTTATTAGTAGTCTGACAAATATCTTTTTAAATTCTGCTGAGAAGAGTCTTGAAATTGAGAAAGTCTCAAGGAGAAAAAGGTTCCTTGGACTGTTAATGGTCATTATCGTAGTTGGAGTTTCCACAGGATTATGTTTCATAATTCTTCACATAGCATACACACTAAATTCAATATTTGGCTGTATAATCGAGTCCGTTGTTGCTTATCAGTGCATTGCTGCAAAAAGCCTGTATGTGGAGAGTATGAAGGTTTATCATGCATTAAATAACAAAGGACTTGATGAAGGGCGCAAGGCAGTTTCAATGATTGTTGGAAGAGATACAGCTGGTCTTGATGAAACTGGAGTAATAAAAGCTGCTGTAGAGACTGTTGCTGAAAATACTTCTG
>JAFYYE010000039.1 GCA_017557715.1 Pseudobutyrivibrio sp. | reverse complement strand
GCTTATCTTCCTGTATAAACTCTGCACCAAAAGATATTGCATCTATTAAATTTTTTTCATTACATAAATAATCTCGCATTCTATAATTCCCTTCTTATGGCCACTCACCAATAATTTTCCCTTCGCAATCCAATCTATACGTAATCACTTTTCCGTCAGCATCAATATGTGATAAAACTCTTTCAACTCGATTATTTTTTAAAGCCCTATCTATATCCCTAGAAAGCCTATAATCATCTTGCACTGCTTCCAATATCCTATTATTTCCTGAAACATCACCGTATAACCATGAATCTGACATCTGGAGACCATCTCTAGTTTTAGACAATTTTCCCTGTCCAAATTTTGACTCATCAATGACATATTTAATATTTGAATCGGGATTATTGTTTTTATATAGCCCATCTATTCCTTTGCGAATCTTATCATCTAATGAAGATGGTGCTGGTCTTCCTATAGATTCCAGATCATAACCTGCTTCTTTAAGGCTTTTATTTTGGAGCAGATTATAATCAGCTGTATATTCACCAAAGTTTCCTTTCTGCTTATTTGTAGCACTTACAGCATCAAAATCATCAAATGGATTTTTTAATACTTCTTCTCCACTTGCTATTTTTTCACTCTTAACTACAATTTCAGTTTCTTCTACGACTTCAGTTCCTTCAACTATAACCTCAGCATCTTCAGCCGCTTCCGTTCCTACAGTAACAGGTTCTACACCTCTGATAGCCTCAGCTATCTCTCCCCCAACAGCCGCCAACGCAACCATTGCAGCCACATAACCCACAGCCTCAGACCAATCACCAATGGACATGCTTTCTACCTTTACAGATAAATCTCCTACGGCTACTTTTGCCATATTATCAAGGTTGCTTACAATTGATTTAACTCTTCGGCGTACATCTTCATCAACTGTTTTCAGCTTGTTGTGTCTGAGATAGTCTGTTGCTGATATGACAATATTATCTCTGTCATCTATTAAATTACTGAGTTGTTTTGGCATTGAGAAAATCGCCGCAGTTGAATCTACAAGACAAGTCTGTCCACCCTTTATGAATCTCTTGGTGCAGTCAGCACCTGTACCATATATCTTGGTATATTCACTATTTGGAAACATTGCAGCTGGTATAGAAAGCACCGTCAACATCTGCCCAAATGAGCCCATAGTAAGACGCACAAATTCCATTGGGACTTTCTCATAGTAGCCATCCACAAATTTCATGCTATGCTTTTTCAGTTCTTTTCCAAATAAATCAATTTCCTCGGCAATGAACTTAAAGCTATCGCGGCGATTAATGTATTCCGATTCCTTTAAAATTAATCGCTTTTTCAGCAATTTATAAAATGGGCTCTTGACTAGAGCTCTTAGATTTTCACCTTCTGCACTTTCAAGCCATGAAAACACTCTGCTTGATAATGTATGCTCAAATACCGTTCCATTTTTAAATTGATTAATGAAAAAGTTTACAGATTTATAGTCATCTACAAATACCTTTGCATCATCCAGCAGAATAGTTAATCTATCAATCTTTGCTTCAACATTATCCAGATATCCATCCAAATCCATGTCCTTGACATAGATTGTTTCCCTATCATCAAACTCCTTAAAATTTTCTATAGTTTGGCTGATAAATCCAGTATTTCCATAACTACCACAAAGATTCTCAAAAGCCTCTTTTGCTGGTGTAAAATTCGGAACTGTAACTGTTCCCAGGTGACCATATTTACTCTGAATAGTTCTAGCAATATTTTCTATGCTTTCAGCATGACCTTGGAACTCTTCAGATTTTTTCCTGTAATCAACATTAATCTGATTAAGAGCTTCTAGCTCTATCCTTGCATCATCTGCTGAATCCACCTCTGCAGAAAATGAATTCATCATGTGGTAATACAATTGAAGCAAGTACTTATGTGAATCAATTACTTCATCAAGAAGTTTCTTCTCAACCTCTTGAACTAATGCCTTGGCCGCATCAGCACTTTCACCTTCAAATGAATTATTTCCAACATAGCCATCATATGCACTATGCAATCTCTCAGCTTTTTCACTATACAGAATCAGCTCTGTCTCTAATTCGTTTATATATTCAATAACTTTTCTAGCATCAAATTTTTGAGTCATTTATTTGTCCTTATATTAAAATAAAATCAAGACAAATTTTATCATCTGTATAATAATATAACAAGAGCGCCCCGCGGGGCGCCATAATTATTATCTTGCAGCTGATTGCTTTGGAATAAATTCTATTTTCAAATCCATCCCTAATCCATCGGCAAGTCTCTTTAACAAATTCACTGATGGGTTTCTTGTGCCATTTTCTAATCTGCTGATATCTGCCTGCCCAATACCAGTAATTTCTGCTAATTCCTTTTGTGTTAAATTTCTCTGAATCCTAGCATCAATTATCGCTCTTTTGATATCAAGTTCTGGCTGAATAGCATCCCATTCCTTCTTAAATTCAGAATCTTTTAGTTGTTCATCTAAATAACTATCAAATGTTTTCATTGCTGTTCTCAAACCTTTCTATATAATCTAAGCGATATTTCTTGGCCAGTTCTATTTCTCTCCTCGGTGTCTTCTGAGTCTTCTTAATAAACCCATTAGTTAATACAATCTTTCCATCATAGTAGAAGAAAAATAATACTCTTGAAATATTTGTTCCTTGTTTTGTTCTCAATTCAAATATTCCATCTTCCAGATATTTTGTATATGGTGCTCGCATAGCATTACCTTTTTCCTGAAGCACTAAGATATCTCCAGCAATTTATGCTCGCATCTGCGGTGTACATGCGTCTAAGTACTCCTCCACAGGACATATATGATTTGCACCTTCATATAATTCAACTTTAAACTCATTCATTTATGTATTTTTAATATATGATATATATATCATATTGTCAATAATCTCCTTACCTTATTTAGAAACGCGATTATCTCTATTATCTCCTTATTTTTTTGGGGATTTTATTGAATAATATTTCGAAAAAAGACATTACAAAGCCAAGGAACAAGGCAAGGACCAGGTTAGCTGCGATTATATAGAGTA
Source organism: Pseudobutyrivibrio sp. (assembly GCA_017557715.1). Taxonomy (GTDB): domain Bacteria; phylum Bacillota; class Clostridia; order Lachnospirales; family Lachnospiraceae; genus Pseudobutyrivibrio. The sequence goes on along the minus strand of JAFYYE010000039.1, from coordinate 380 downwards.
AATTAGTAGCCATCCACAAACTTCATACTATGGAGTGAAATCCGAAGATTTCACTCGTTACCTTTAGAGGAGTTTTTTAACAGCCCCTTTTATTTATTATTCAAAAATAATTCACTATTCTATTTTTAACTATCAAAATTTCTATAAGGTATTCACATAAGATTTCCTCTTTTACATATCACGATACCGTGATATAATAGTTTCAAGGAGTAATGTTATGCCAGTAATATCAAGATTTAATGGGATTGTCATTAGGATGTATTTTCTTACAAGTGAGCACAATCCACCACATCTACACGCCATATATGGAGATGATGTCGCAGCTATAGATTTTCAGACTGATGAAATTCTAGATGGATATTTACCACCTAAGACTATGG
>JAFYYE010000409.1 GCA_017557715.1 Pseudobutyrivibrio sp. | reverse complement strand
GATATTGCGTAGGCAAGCATTGTTGTTATTGCAAGAGACAGGCATGTACCAACTGTTGTAAGAACAATTGATACACCATAAGCTCTTATAACTGAATTACCTGTATTAAAAATATATTCGTATGCGTAAGTAGAAAATTTACTTGGAATAAACTTATAACCTTCTGCAATCAAAATATCGTTATCTGTGAAAGAACTCATCACCATCAAAATCATAGGGAGTATTGCAAGTAACGATAAAATGATAAGTACTATGTGTGCAAAAACCTGAAATTTCTTTTCGTCTTTCATTTATCTTCTCCTCCCTTAGAATAATGCGCTGTCTGGATCAATTCTTCTAACAGAATAATTGGCAGCCAAAATCAAAATGAATCCTACAATAGACTGGTACAAACCTGCCGCAGCAGACATGGACATGTCACCAAGCTCCAACAAACCTCTGTAGACGTAAGTATCAATTGTATTTGTTACAGCAAATAGGGATCCTTGATTTTGTGGAACCTGGTAAAACAGTCCAAAATCTGAATAGAAAATTCTTCCTACTGCAAGGAGGGTCATCATTATAACAGTAGGCTTTAGCAAAGGAATTGTAATCTTTTTTATTTGCATCCACTTGCCTGCACCATCTATAGCTGCTGATTCGTATATACCTCTATCTATTCCTAGTATTGTGGAAATGTAAATTATTGAATTATAACCAATTACCTTCCAGGCATTTACAAAGGTCAGGAAGAATGGCCAATATTTCTTTTCCATATACCACTGGACAGGTTCTGCTCCAAACAATGGGAGTACTGTATTGTTAATAAATCCATTGTCGTTAGACAAAAATCCATATACCAGATAGCTGACAATAACCATTGAAACCATGTATGGTAAAAGAATAAGGCACTGATAAACCTTCTTCCATTTTGATGTCATTTCCGCAATAAGTATTGCCACAAATACTGCCAGTATCGTATTTACGATAATGAAAGCCAGATTGTAGCAGATAGTATTCCTTGTAATTACAAATGCATCTCGTGTAGCAAAAAGATATTTAAAGTTCTTAAATCCTACAAAGTCCGAGCCAAATATACCCTTTCTGGCATTATATTTCTTAAAAGCAAGTACCAGTCCCGGAAGGGGCATATAGTTGTTTATAAACAGATAAACTAATCCTGGAAGCGCCATGATATATATTGGAAAATACTTCTTTATACGCCTCTTAAGATTCTTCTTTTCATTTTTGTTTTTAGTCTTCCCACTCATGTCTTCACCATCTTTTTCTAACAATAGAGCCGGCTAGATTTCAGCCGGCTCGTAAAATTTCTACTATTTAATACCGTTCTCTGTTGCCCACTCATCAAGTGCTGCCTGCTTAGCATCCATATAATCCTGAAGACCTGCAGCATATAAGGCATCATTAAGTTCCTTTAATCCTGTCTCTGGATTAACAAATCCATATACAACCTGTCCACTGAACTCTTCGTATGCATTCTTAAGAGCTGTGAACTCAGCTGAGTAATCTGTATTGTCCCATGTAAATCCAAGTGCCTTTGACTTAACTGCGCAGTTATCATTGAAATCTGCTGTCTGCTGTCCTACGTCAATTGGATCTCCTTCCCAAACATGTGCTGCATACTGGTTAGGCATCATCCAAAGTACGTTTGGATAGTACTCAGAATTGTCAGCGTTTACACCATCTGCCCAGTTGATAGTTGTGTCAGAATTAACCTTGTACTCAACACCTTCCTGACCCCAGCAAACAAGGTTTGCAACTTCTGGGTCTGTATAAAGTGCTGTTAATACCTGCATAGCTGCAATTGGATCCTCTGTTGACTGATTGATGCACCAAGGGAATGATGATACAGCCGATGATGACATAAATGCTTCGCCTACATCAAAGATTGTCATATCTCGACCGCACTCTCCGTTAATCTGATTCTGATAAGCTGGCTTGCTCTGTGACATCATTGCCATGAAAGAACCAGATTTAATTCTTGCAGATGCACCTGTCTTATCGCTCATTGCATCGCCTGAAATGTATCCAGCCTGATTCCACTTGTAAGCTCTCTCAGCCCACTCTTTAAATAAATCTGACTCGTATACATTTTCAATCTTAAGGCTGTTTGCTGGATCAAGAAGTGTTCCATAGTAATCACCAGCTACGTTATCAACACAGCTTCCCTGAGTTAAAAGGTTGTCCTGTGTAGAGAAAACTGTCTTATCTGGGAATGCTTTGTGAATAGCTTCAAAGATTTCATCCACATCATCCCATGTAGCCTTGTAATATCCTAAGTCATCCTTCTCAAACTTAGAAACATCGTATCCAGCCCCCTCGAGATACTCTGTACCTACAAGGATTGTAGCTGTCTGAATAGCATAGTCCTTAATAGGTGGAACACCGTATAATACACCGCCTACTCGGCAAGCATCAAGATAATCTGGTCTGATTAAGTCTTTAAGCTCTGCACCGTAAGTAGCAAGTAAATCATCTTCCTCAAGGTCTAATGTGTAACCATTGTTAACACATGTCATATAACCAGGACCACATGTTGAGAACAAATCTACCTGCTCACCTGATGAAAGCATAAGCTTAATATCATCACTGTAAGCAGCTGAATCAATAATCATTAATTCAACATCAAGACCAAGTGTCTCACGTGTGTGCTCACTGATTGCTTCGTTGATTCTGTCAATTCCAGCAGGTGCTCCTGTCCAATCAAAGAAGGAAACTACAACCTTCTGATACTCACCTGTTTCTTCAGCCTTAGCTTTTCTTGCATCAATAACTGCCTGTGCCACATCGGCACCGCTAGCCTTAGCCTCTTCTGCGACCTGCGAACTCTCTATTGCACTGTCGCTTCCACTAGCACTTCCGCAACCAAAAAGTGTTGCTGCCATTGATGCTATAAGCATCGTAGCCATAAAGCGTTTTCTTAAACCCATTCCATTCTCCTCCATTCGTGTTCTGAATTTTATAAAAAATATCCCCTCACGACACACCTTGTTAAAATTGGTGTATCGTTTTACCTTGTATAATTTATTATATTTTTCGAAATCATGATAGTCAATTGTGTATATTCCCGTTAAAATGCATAATAATTTGTGCTTATTTCACAAATTGTTCGTAAATTCATAAAAACGTTTCACTTATTTTTAAGCAAAAATATAGGGCTTCCCAAAATCTCGGGAAACCCTCATGTTTATGATTCTTGCTATTCTATTCTTCGAACTGATTCTCGCTCAATCAATTCTCCCGCAATACTGAAATGTATTGGTTTATTCTCATCTACTTTATCTTTATTCTCACACTTATTAATAATCCAGGTAGTAGCTGCATCTCCTAGCTCTACAAGGGCAAGTGGAACTGTTGTGAGTGTAGGATACAAAAGCCATGAAATCTCGTGATTGTCATAACCAATGATAGATAAATCCTTCCCCGGCTTCAGATTTCTCTCCTGCATATACTGATAGACACCTGATGCAATTAAATCAGCCAGACACAGCACAGCAGTGATATCAGCCCCCTCAAGTTGCTTCATTCCATTATATCCGCCTTCTTTATTCCAGGTCTGGTAGATAACCATAGAAGGATTAAACAGCTCTCCCACTTCAAACATGGCTCGCTGAATACCGCGTAATCTGTTGACTGTATGAGGACTGGATGGCTCACCTGCTATTATTCCTATCTTTCTATGTCCCATGGAATAAAGGTACTTATAGGAAATATATCCACCTTCTTCATCATTAAGCTTAAAACTTGGAATGCTGTCATCTGATGAATTCGCATATACGATAACAAATGGAATGTTGTCTGGTCTTCTGTCTATATCTACAACGTGTTCGTAACCAGCTATATAGACTATTCCATCTACATTAATGGCCTCCATTTTATTAATGGCCGGCTCCAAGGACGCCTGTAGCATGGCTTTATCGTTCATCCAGCCATCGCTCCATCTGCCAAACAGTCTCATATTTTCAATGACAACAGTGTACCCAAGCTCCTCGGCCTTTTTCATAAGACCTTCTACAATAGGCGCTGTAGAGAATATAATCAGGTCCTCCACAATGACACCAAGTGTTTTGGTAGATGTCGCCCTGAGATTCTTCGCCAAATAATTTGGCTTATATCCAGTCTCACGCACTACTGCCATTACTTTGTCATATACTTCCGCGCTAACCTTATTAGTCCTGCCGTTTAGTACATTTGATACAGTAGCTATGGATACCCCGCAACGGGCAGCAATATCCTTAATAGTTATTGAATTATCAGTTGCTCTTCCAGGCATTTTATACTTCCCCCAAGTAAAACTTTACCTTTTTTATTCATAATTCTAGCATAAAGTTTATAAATGTAAATGTTTCGGGGAAATAAAACGTTTTACCTTATCGATTCTCTTCAATCCATTTAACTGCAAAATCTACTAATTCTCTTTGGTTCATACATCTTATATGAGCATTTCCAAGTGATGCCTTTTCCACTTTGTTTTCTTTCTCAAAGGCTGCTCCTATATCAACAAAATCCTCTCCATCCACAAATAGTGTCTCGTAGGATTTCCAAAGGCGCTTGCCATCTTCCATAACAGCACTATGTTCGACTGTATTATGCTTACTCTCATATTCAGCTCTTACATCTGCCAGATGAATTGAGGTATTCTTATCATAATCAACACCTATTAGCAGAACTTTCCCATCAAGCTTATACAGCTTTCCCACTGGGGATTCTTCGCCAAAGATATCACTTAGATTATGATTCTCTGTAAGATATTTCGCATGAGCGCCCCAGGCAGCTACAGACCTGGCAGGATGGTCACTACGAAGAGCGCCTGGCCACTGGCGGAACATTTCCGCCGTGGAACCCATGGTGTTTGTTGGGGTTATTATTTTATCATAGGCTGGCCAGTTCTCTCGTATTGTATTCCAATACTGATCATCCACATCCCAGTGAACTCCAGTATCTGGATCTAGGTTTTTCCATGACTGAGTAGGCATCATAATTGTACCTTCCGGTCCAACTACTTCTATGAGTGCCTCGATAACAGTCTGGGCACCACCACATACATAGCCAATCTGACCAAGTGAAGTGTGAACCATGACAGCATCACCTCTAGTCAGACCTACTGTTTTCAATGCATCTATAATTTCTTTTTTCACAACTGGTTTCATTAATCATCCCCCGTGTCCTCGTCTATCCCTTGACAGCACCCTCTGCTATACCATTAACCATGTTTTTAACAAGGGCAAATTACAAAATTACGATAGGAACAGCAATAAACACACTTCCTGCTGCAAATCTTGAAAATTCTGTTTCGTCAAGACTCATTAAACCAACGGCAACGGTGTATAAATCCTTTTCTTTAAGTAAAAGCTTAGGCAAGATAAAATCCGACCATGGCCAGGTAAAGGAAGTTAATGCCGTATATACGATAATCGGTTTTGACAATGGTAGATTAATCTTCCAAAATATCTGGGCTGAATTTGCTCCATCTATTTTGGCTGCCTCATCTATTGCCTTGGGAATAGTATCGAAAAATCCTTTTTGTGTGAGATACCCCATAGGCGCTCCAGCAGCGTAGATTAAAATCAATCCCCAAATCTGATTGATTAAGCCAAACTGTGTCATCAGAATGTATACCGCAGTCATTCCCATAAAGGATGGAAACATACCAAGAACCATGGTAGTTTTCATCATTGGTTTTCTTGCCCTAAACTCAAATCTAGACATGGTATACGCTGTAAGTATTGTAAGAAAGGTTCCAAGAATGCAACTACCTGCTGCAACAAATAAGGTATTAAAAAACCATCTTGGGTAATTATACATGGTGGTATCAGTAAATAATTTCTTAAAAGTATCTATGCTATAGGTGGTCGGGAAAAATCCCTCAAAGGAATAAATACTTCCTGATTTTGAAAAGGAAGCCAGCACTATCCAAAGACAAGGAAAGAAAAATATGAATCCAACCACAATAAGAAGGGCATAGGTCCATGCAACATCAAAGGCCTTCCCAAAGCTATGTTTTTTCATCATTGGAATGTATCCTCCTCTTTAAAGGATGGTGAGTTCACATAAACTGCAAGTGAAATCACTGAAGTGATAATGAATATTATCAAGCTTATTGCTGCTCCTATGCAGTAATAATTATTGTCGATTGAAAGATTGTATAGCCAGTTGATTAGCAAATCTGTATCGCTGGCAAGGAAATATCCATCAAGATATAATCCACCTCTCAAGAAATAGAAAATACCAAAATTATTGAAATTTCCTATAAACTGTCCTAAAAGCACTGGCATGGTCGCAAAGAGCATGAATGGCAGTGTCAACTTTTTAAACTGCTGAAAAGGAGTGGCACCATCTATTCTGGCAGCCTCATATAAAGACATATCTCTGTTTGATAAATGTCCTGTAGCAAGCAACATAATAGAAGGAACACTTATCCAGCAATTAACCAAAAGTCCGATTAGTCTTGCAATCCATTTGGCATCCAAATCTAAAAAACCTATTGGAGTACCTCCAGCATTTCTAATCATCTGATTTACTGGACCACCATATGAAAACATAAATTTAAAGGCTAATAGCGTAATAAATCCAGGAATGGCATAAGCCAAAATTGGGAAAGCTCTAAAAAATGCTTTTCCTTTTACACAGTCTTTATTTAATAAAAGGGCCAGACCTATTCCTGCAAAATAATTAAGTGTTGTAGAAACCACTGCCCATAAAATATTCCAGCCCAATATTCTAATAAAGGTAGGAGCAAACTTTGAGAGTGTAAGTATCTTTTTAAAGTTATCTAAACCAACCCAATCAACAAGCTCGGGAGGAACAGTGCTCCCACCATAATTAGTGAATGAAATGAGTATCATAAATATAATTGGAAGAATATTGAATACACATATTCCAATCACAGGTAAAACTAATACTGTTACATAGAATTTTCTATCGATTAATTCCTTTAGCTCCTCTATAAAAGCTTTTGGGTGCTTTCCTGAAATTATAGTATTTTCGATATTAATGGCATCCTTTATATTTGATATATATACTCCAATAAAAAGCGCCACTATTATCCATGCGAAAATGCCCATCAGAAGCATTACAACAGAATTATCTCCTGCTATTCCAAGCCAGGCATCTGCCTTCTGGGTGCCCAGTGTGAAAAAGCCTTTTATATCCTTAAAGCCTCTGGCAATCATATAGAAAAGAAATGCTATTTCCATAAACAGATATATGAGCCCCTTAGCAATACGCCCATAAATTATCTGACCGCTTCCCATTATCAAAGCAGATAACTTCACGCGCCACGAACTATTTTTGAAAACTCCTATGTAATTCTTAAATCCTTCTAACATTATCCCTTCCTCTATTCCAAGGTATAAATCGCATCATGAATCTGATTGCACATATCCTCAAGACCTGCTTCCATAGAATCCAAGTCCTTATATTTCTTCTCCGCTTCACTTCTAAAGGCATCCTTTGCCAAATCAGTAAAAAAGGTCTGACCTGGAGTCCAAATCTGACTCACTTCTTTGATAGATGGCATAAGAACAATATTACCCTTATCAAGCTCTTCATACATTGCCTCTGAAAGACCACCTAAGTCAGATGCTACATCCTCTCTGGCTGGAGCTATTCCAAGAGTTTCATTTCTGAGCATAATCATCTCGTAGCTAGTAGCAAAATTTACGAAAGCAAGACAGGCATTAGGATATTTTGTATAGGAACTAATTGCATATCCATTAACGCCTCCCATAGTCTTGCTATCCACAAGCTTTGGATTATCCTCTGTAAGATTTCCACTTTCTGGAAGCTTTGGAAGTCCTGTCATAACAAGATTTTCCTCAGCCTTCTTTTGTGCTTCTTCCTGATTCAATCCTTGACCTACATATTCATTTACTAACTCATCATAAAATGTTGAATATGTATCTGGGGTAGAAAGAGTAGCAAAGTATGTTCCATCAGCAAGCTTGCTGTAAGCGTTTGTTGTGATAGTATCATCGATACAATCTTCGTTCATAATGCCTGCAAGCTGGCTAAGTATCCACGCGCCCTTAGCGGAATCTCCAGCAGCAAATCCGATATCCTCTGGGTTTGTATTGTTATCGCCAAAGATATAACCGCCATAAGAAAACAGGAAGCCACTTGAAAAGTAAACATCATATAAGGACTTCATATAGCCATACTGTGATGGATTTTCCTGATGACGCTGAACAGAAAAATCATACATATTTTTCCAATCCTCAATCATATCCGGAATATCATTTGAATTAGCATCCCAAGACTCTTTCCAATCCTCTGGAAGTAAATCCTTTCTGTAGTAAAGCATAGGAGCCTGAACATTTACAGGAACTCCACAGGTATAAGTATTTCCATCAACAGAAACCATATATGCCTGCCATGCTGCTTCTGGAATCTGCGAATAACTATCTAGTTTCTCCACAGGAAGTGGCAAAATATGTTTACCCTGTGCGTATTGCATAATTACATCATTTGCCTGATATAAAACATCAGGACCATAGCCATAAGGGCCATCATTTGCCAAATCCAAATACTGATCCATATTTGCATCAACTGCTGTGATACCATACTGCTCATATTCCTTATTGAAGGCTTCTATAAGCTGGCTAAAATATCCCTTTGAAATGGCAGTATCATTTTCAAGAACCTGTATGGTGACATTCTCTTCAAGCTCACCGCTAAAAATACCGCTTGTTGCTGCGCCTTCACTGGCTGAATCTGATTTCTTTGCATCACCGCCACATCCATTTAATAAGCTAAGAGACATAACAGCTACAAGTGCCATTGCTATTTTTCTTTTCATCTTTATTCCCCCTATGCATCCATCTCTATCGTATATGCGGTAGGACTGGTTATTGTCAAGACTGCGACCTTTCTGTTATAGCTTCTAGCAATCTTGATTGCCCCGTCTACTTCTTTTATTGAAACAGTTCCCCACTGTAAAACTGGATTTTTCTTTAAAGCCAACAAGCTCTTGATTTTATCCATAAGCTCCATATCCCAATGGCTCTTATCCCAGTCAAAGCATTGTCTGCAATCAGGATCATATGCTCCCTCCATGGCAATTTCTGTACCATAGTACATACAAGGTGTTCCTGGGAAGAACATGGTAAGTGCCAATGCAGTCTCAAGCCTTTTCTTATCCTTTCCCACCTCGGTGAAGAAACGGAGTGTATCATGGCTATCAAGGAGATTCAGCATCATGTAATTTACCTGCTCCATATTTCGCATAAGAATAGAATTCAAATGCTGAACTGTTTTCTTCTCATCACATCTTCCTTTGGCAAAATAATCAAGACAAACCTTCGTATATGCGTAATTCATAATGCTGTCCTGCTGTTCTCCCATAAGCGATGGATATGCATCATGCCAGTTTTCTCCGATGATTACTGCATCACTTTTTTTAGCCTTAACAGCTTTTCTAAATTGACGCCAGAAATCATGAGAAACCTCATCTGCTACATCTAGTCTCCATCCATCAATGTCGGCTACATCAATCCAGTAAGTAGCTATATCAAGAAGGAACTTTTGAACTGCAGGAACTGCTGTATTAAGCTTTGGCATGTACTCACAATGGGCGAAGCATTCAAAGTTGCGCTTTTTCATATCAAGCTTATCGCCATCTATGATGAACCAATCATAAAACTCAGATGTCTTTCCTTTTTTTATAACATCCTGAAACTCCGCCATCTTATCACTACAATGATTAAATACTGCATCTAAAACAATTCTGATGCCACGCTTGTGAGCATCATCAACAAGCTTTATCAAATCTTCTGTAGTACCAAACTGTGGGTCGATTTTCTTGTAATCTATAATGTTATATTTATGATTAGATTCTGACTCAAATATAGGAGTAAGATAAATTCCGGATATTCCCAAATCCTTAAGATAATCCAAACGTTTAATAATACCCTTTAAATCTCCGCCAGCATGGTTCTTTGGAGTGGGCTTATCTCCCCACTTCATATCGATATAAGACATGTCCTTGTTTTCATCACCAATACAGAATCTATCAACAAAAATCTGATAGAATACTGTGCCTGGCATCCAGTCCACCATAGGCATTACATCATTTTCATTTATGTATGGCAGTTGGAAACAATTGTAGAAGCATTCCTCATAGTTGTAATCTTCTGTGAGACCGTCTTCGCTGTAATAGTACTTCTTTCCATTTTCCTCAAGCTGGAAAATGTATACTAATCTGACGTCTTTAATATTAAGCTTCACCTCATAAAAACCATAAAGCTCATCCTCATATTTAAGAGGAACCTCTTCTATAAATCTTTCCTTCTGATAATCATATTTAACGCCGTAAATAATCTTTACCTTTAGACCAGCCTCTGCGTCTTCTCTGGCTGTTCTAAGTCTGATAACCACCTGCTCCTTTGATAGTGGAAAGCAAAATCTTGATTCTGGAATATGTAATAGTGCGTGTTTATTCATCAAAAACTCCTTATTCAGCAATAGTCCATGTTATTTTGTCATATGGATTTGTATTAAAATTCTCTCTTGTTTCCTCTGTGTAATATGGATCCTCCTCATCATATACATCTTCACCAGGATAAGTTGTCAGTGTAAAAGTATAAGTACCAGCCACAGCTACCTCGATGTTGGATTTTTCTGCCGGAGTATCCCCAAGACCACCGGCGTTTTTAAGGTATGTTTTTCCATCTAACATGCCTGTCTCAAGATAGCCGTAGCCTCTCTGGTTAGACCAGGTGGAATCTGTTGCAAACTGGAATTGATCTCCTTCCTTAAGATCAAGTGTTATCGTATATACGTTTTCATTTTCAGCATCTTCTTTTGTAAGCTTCTGTGCCTCTCCAACAACCTTTCCCCAATCGGATTCACTTAACACCTGTGACTCGCCTGAGCCTACAATATAAAACTCCCTGGCATCCTCTGTGTAGCTTACAAACCCAGCATACAAGCCTGTGTCCTCAGTGATGGCTCTGTTAAAATCGAACTCCCTTGTAAGCTTTGGTGTAGCAAACCAACCAACAAATGTGTATCCCTCTTTTTCTGGAATGAAGCTCTCCACATTTTCCTTGTGTCCGATTTTTTCTTCCTTTAAAACTGTAGTTCTGTCCGAATCATAAAAGGTTACAGTATGTTCATTATCCTGAACCTGTGACTCAGCAGTTATTTCTGCTGAAGCCATCTCGTCATTACTTCCACATCCTGTCAGACAAACTGAGCTAACCATCAAACAACCTAATAACATAGTCATAACAATTTTTTTCTTCATAGCAAAACCCTCCATCTCATTTAACCGTTTAAATAGATTTTCAAAAATATAAACAAGCCCTT
>JAFYYE010000408.1 GCA_017557715.1 Pseudobutyrivibrio sp. | reverse complement strand
TTCTGTCATACTCTTAATATCTGATATACTTCCACAAAAGTAACGAGAATTTTTTCTTTATGCCCATTACAGAAGGTGCATTTGTATATCTGATTTCACCCCTATATTGATTTTTTAAAGTATTCTTTCTTTCTTCATTATCAATATTTCGATAAACATACTTTATCCAATCCAATAATGAAATCCAGCTCATTTCAACCAATTCTGGCTCATCAAGCTGTGAAAAATATTTCATTCTATCTCTCATAGCCATAGAATAAAATTCATATCGTCCTTCTAATCCTGCATTCATAATACTGTTTGGACGCTGATAATATTTGTACATTAAATCCGGAATAAATCTAACTATTTTCGATGCATACAATGGCTTATAAATAGTAGCCTCATCTTCATGTAAACAGCGTAATGGAAATCTTACATCTTTCCACAGGTTTGCTCTATACAGCTTATTCCACGGAACTGTGCATATATTTCTATCACGCATCATATGTATTACGCTAGTTTTACCATTCCAAACAGATGGAACGCCCTCTGTAAAGGCTATCTCTGGATCTTCATCAAATACATGAGAAAATCCACAAGCAACTACATCTGCATTAAATCGTTTTGCTTCAGCTATCAACTTTTCGATAGTTGATAAGTCAATGTAATCATCACTATCAACATAAAAGATATAATCTCCAGTAGCCCTCTCAAGTGCGGCATTTCTAGCTCCTGATATTCCTTGATTTTCTTGATGAATCACTTGAATTCTTGAATCAATCGACTTGTAGTGCTCACACATTTCCCCACTAGAATCAGTAGATCCATCATCTACAAGCCAAATCTCCAACTGTTTATAAGTTTGATTTATTAAAGTCTTTATACATCTATCAAGCTGGCTCTCAACATTGTATACCGGCACTATAATTGAAACAGTTGACATGCTATCATCTGGCTCAATAATCTTTAAAAACCTATCATAATAGCTCTCCAAAGAAAACTCTTTTTTGCTTATTGTTAAATCATATGCTTTCTTTCCAAGCGCCTGTCGATACTCTTTATCCTCTGCAAACTTTTTCATAGCAATTCTAAGGTTCTCGACTATATGCTCATTTTTTTCAACAATAAATGCTCCATCTCCCACCACTTCTGGTAATGCTCCTGAATTTGTGGTGATTAATGGCTTCCCTTTTGCCATTGTTTCTAGCGCCACAAGACCAAATGGTTCTTCATTCATGGTAGGCATAACTACAACATCATAGTCATCATAGGCTTTAGCCATGTCCCCTGTAGTTTTTTTACCTATACAACGAATCTCACTGCAGCTATTTGCGACTCTTTTAACCGCTTTTTCGTATGATATATCCATACCATCAAAGCCGATAATATCTAAACTACAGTTAGAATCATTTCCATTTTGTAGCAACTCTTTGAATGCCTTTGCAAGCTCTAAAACACCTTTTTCAGGAATAATTCTTCCTGCATATAAAATTCTCACAGCATCATTATTGCGAACTTCATGCCTACTATATTTTTTTAAATCTATCCCATTATATAAAACCTGTATTACAGCATCTTTTGCACATAGCTCAATCTGCTTTTTTATATAATTACTAATGGCGATAAACTGTACACCATTATCCACAAGAGTTCTAATATAATTTTGTGAACGGTAAATATCTACATCATTATGCATGTGGAAATATATAGGAAAATCTCTCTCGCCCACAGCTTTTAAAAGTTCAACCGCCAGCGACATCTGATTCTCCACGATCACTGCATAATACGACTCTTCCATTTTATTAGAAACATCTAGAAATGATTCTATAATCTTTTTATCAAAAAATCGTTTTGCGCTATATTTACCATTTAAACTTCTATAACATTTATCAGCTACTTTATCTTTTATAGCTGTAAAATTGTCTATATTAACGGGAATAATATTTGTGTAAGAATAACTAGTCTTGTCATAAGATGAGCATGCAATCGTATATAAATCAATCACATACTTTTTTGATATTTCGTTTTGATCTAACATGCACGTGATTAGTTCTTCTACAGCCCCGCC
>JAFYYE010000407.1 GCA_017557715.1 Pseudobutyrivibrio sp. | reverse complement strand
CAGCACGTTTGCTACATCATCAAAATTTTTTAATACTAGATTTCTTGATAAGCCGATTTCAGAAGCGGCTTGTTCAAAGTTATTCCTATTAATCTTTGTAATGTCCAGTTCGCCTCCAATATAAAACGACATATCAGATGTGGTTCTATACACTCTTGTGGCGACCAAATCATAGGCTGGTGCCAATCGTTTCGATTTTAAATCCTCACTATATAGGAGAGAAAAGTTCTTCACATGACAGTCCGTGTTACCTATCAAATAATTGAAGATGATAATTCTTAGCATTGCTATTTGATCCTCAATAGGGTTGGCCGAATTGTTTCTTAATAGCTCAAACATTCTAGCCATGTACCCCGAAGGTATTTTCTCATATTTGTCAGCTGCAAAAATCCCTAAAGCCTGTGCAAAGTCCTCTTGATGTAATCTATATGGGCATTTCAACCCGTTCAGCTCTTTATCTTCAGATAATCGTCTATCGTATCTTGCCGTTGCGTACAATATATCCTCATCAGCCTGAGAACCCTGGGATACAATAAAGCTTTCCGGCACTTTGATACCTATTCGCTTTGCTGTTTGAATACATAACTGCTCATTTAAAACTATTTGCTTATGTCTTACATGACTCTGTTTTACTATATGCGTACTTGGAGCATCTCCTTTTGGCAGGTACCATTTTTTATCTGCAGCATTATAATATAGACCAACTTTTCCTGATGCACCTGTTAGTGACAAATGTGTCTCTAGCAATATCTCTGTCGATTTAGTCGCACCTTCTGCTGCAAGAGCTTTTACTCGTTCATCAGAAAGCAATTCATAGCCTGATGACTCTTCATCCTTGCCTTCTATTATCTTTATAGCACCTAAGCATTCCTTGCCTAACTCAGCTAGAATTGAAATGTAGTCATTTTCATCTGCTTTCATCCAATTTGCCACGGCTCTTCTTGAAAAGCCTTCAGGTAAAAGACTTTCAAAAAAGTTCTTTGTTTGGGATTCAGAAAAAGCATCCTCCTGTAATGGAAGTGATATTGATATAGGTGCAGCATCCTTACCTAGCAAGTAATTTTTGTCATATGAAAAACGGGCATCAATATAGCTTTCACCTCTTATAAATCCTACAAGAGTCTGCTCTCCATTTAACTCAATAAATACACTTAACTCTCGCATAGCTATCCTCTCTCATTCATCTCTACATCTAGCCCTAATAGATTTGCAATCTTCAGTGCCTTATCTAATTCTATAGTCTTTTTACCATTTTCCAAATCAGATAAAAAGCTCACACTGATACCAGTAAATTCGGAAATATACTTCTGTGTATAGCCTAGTTTTTTCCTTTTATTTTTTATTGCTGTTCCAAATGAACTCGAATCTGTTACTTTCATGAGCACCTCTTCGCCGTACGGCTTTATTCTATTCAACTTTGCATAAAATTAGCCGTACGGCTATATAATCTTGCTTTGATTATATAATGAGCCGTACGGCTAAGTCAAATGATACTTTACTAATCATCCTTTCGCAAAAATGTTGAATATAATCTTTCAAGGAATTTCTCATTTTTATCAGGTCTTATTGTATATGCAATTTCTTTATACATACAATCCTAAACTCTCCTCTAGAACCCCATCCTGATACGCCCTAGCAACCACATATGAAGGCTCATAAAATGCACTACAATTATAATTATCAACCCACTTCTCAAATAGTTCCTTGCTATGTGTCATCGGATTAATCTCAACATCATTATCCAGGTTAAAATCGTATGTCTCGTCAAACAGCTGTTTCTGAAATGCTTTGGCTTCAACATCACTAATATTTACAAGAATCATGATATCAATTTTTCCAACCTAATATTTGGCATTATATAAAACTTTTCCAACCATATTTCTTATATTATCGCAACTTTTCTAACTTTATTTTAAACCAGAACCCTTATTTTTCATAGATTATAATAACAATTCCGGTTTTTTCGGCACTTTTATTCCAGTTTTTTCGGCTCGCTTTTCCTATAAAAACGTCCATCTATTAATTTTGTCCTATATCATTTAAGTTCTTTTTCAAACACCACTTTCATACGCTCGATTTCACTACGACCAATCCCATATTTCTTCGCCAAGGTTTGCCAGTTATCTTTTACAATACTTTCGACCTCAGCAAAAATCTTTTGCGCCATATCTTTATCTACTCCGTAATACTTAGCAGCATTAATAGCAAGTTTATAATCTATCTTTGAATCATCTTCGTTTACATTAAGTGACAAGTATTCCCCGTAAATATCAGGATTTACATCATATAGAGGAGACAATCTCCACCCATCTTTTCCCAAAATAAATCCATGATTTCTAAAATGATCATCAGTGTTAGAAACTACCATGCTGAAAACTATACGTTTCCATAGTTCCTTTATATCTTCTTTTGGATTTGATCCATTAGATTTTAAAAATGACACAAGCTCCAAATAACTGCTTCCATCATTTGAATTTGCACCGTCTGTTTTACCTAGCATGGTCATGGCTGAAGAAAAATGTACTCTTTCTGCACCTTTTCTATCAAACCTCTTTACCAAATAAGTTGTTCCAAGTTTTGAGAACTTTTCTACTTTTGCTTCTGGTACATTTATGCTACACATCTTTGCCAAATCATGAACAACCATTTCCCATGCACCTGAATCGACATCATCATGCTTAGATGGAAACTTTGCTATCCATAAACTATCATCTGGGGCTATTACAGATGCTTTTGGGCGTGCGCCTCCTAATGAAGAACCTGGTGCCAATAGTTGTTTTAACCATTTTTCATCCAATACATCATCTTCTTTTTCAAACGCATTAGAAGCTTGCTCTAATTCTCTTAATGATGTCCATGGTGGTGTCGCAAAATCCTTATCGTTGGATAAAAATTCTCCCCCTGGGTTTGTCTTAAATCGCAATCCCCCCATTCTAGCTTCGTCATAAACTCCCAGCAAATAATCACTTTCTTGGAGTTTCCGTGGTCTCTCTTCATTGGCCCTTGCGCGTAGCTCTTCACGTCTATTCATAAGCTTACGTCCCCATCTATCAGGGCATGAGTCTGCAAAAACACCGAAGATATTTTTATCATCATTTATATAATGACGTCCTTTATATAATTGTAAGTCTGGATCTAATGCCATATTCCCATTCGATAACCATTTTTCACTATACTCAAAACTATATAATTCAGTTCCTCTACTTTGTGAAACATATATAGTTCCTACTAATTCATTTTCAAATGGTCCAAAATCTGCATATACATATATTTCTTTATCAGAAGCCATGTTTACCTCACTCTTTTAGCAACTGTCAAATCTAAATCTTGAAGCTTGCGTCCTAATTCATCATCCTTTGCAACCAGAAGTAGATCCTTATCAAGTTTATTTAGAGCATGAAGAACTGCTGCATAGCAGCCAACTGCCACCGAAGGTGAGCCTTTCTCTATTGATATAACTGTAGCACGGCTTATCCCTGCTCTTTCTGCAACTAAGTCTTGTGGTATATTTCTACGTAATCTAGCATTTTTAATCTGCTCTCCCATTTGGGATAGTATTCTTTCTGTTTCTGGTAATAATGTGATTGTTTTCTTCGGCATAAAAATACCTCCTTATGTCAATAATAATAAACACAAACGTGTATATATGTCAATCTTTATCAACATTATATGTTTTACTCTACCATCCAATTCCGGTTTTTTCGGCACTTTTATTCCTGTTTTTTCGGATTTGCACAATAAAAAAGACACCCCCTCCGGCATTCACTGCCGAATGGGGTGTCCAACATGTCAAAATATTATTTTGTACCAAAAATTCTATCACCAGCATCGCCAAGGCCTGGGCAGATGTAAGCATCTGAGTTGAGCTCGCGGTCGATGTGACCAACGTAAATCTGAACGTCTGGGTGAGCTTCGTGAAGAGCACGAACTCCCTCTGGAGCAGCGATGATAGCCATGAATTTGATGCGCTTTCCACCGTGCTGCTTGATGAGGCCGATTGCATCGATAGCAGAACCGCCTGTAGCAAGCATAGGATCTGTAACAACGATGAGACGCTCCTCGATTGGGCTAGGAAGCTTGCAATAGTACTCGTGTGGGATGTGTGTCTCCTCGTCACGGTACATACCGATGTGACCAATCTTTGCAGTAGGAACGAGACGCTGAATACCGTTTACCATACCAAGACCTGCACGAAGAATTGGCACGATTGCCATCTTACGACCAGCAATAACTGGTGCCATGCACTTCTCGATTGGAGTCTCGCACTCAATATCTACTGTCTGTAAATCGTTGAGAGCCTCAAAAGCCTCAAGCATAGCTATTTCTTCTACAAGGGCACGGAACTCTGCTGTTCCTGTGTTCTTGTCTCTAAGCATTGTGATTTTGTGCTGAAGTAGAGGATGTGTTAACTCTACTACGTTATCTAACTTTTCCATTAGATACCTCCTAAAAATCTTTTATAAAACAGCTTTATATACCGTCTTTATCAAAACGATATCTCTCTGGATTACCGTATTCGTAATCACGTCCAGGGATAATCGCATTGAGAACTACACCTGCGATTGCAGCGATTGCAAGGCTTGTAAGTGTGAT
>JAFYYE010000406.1 GCA_017557715.1 Pseudobutyrivibrio sp. | reverse complement strand
GAGCGATAAAAATAAATGTTATAAAATTGAGCGATTCCGTGAGGAAGATTCAGAAGAAGACTTGTTCAAAGCCACTATCTGGCCTGGACCATTCAGCTCTGAAAATACTCCCGAAGACGTAAAGCAATTTCGTACAGCACCATTCACTGAGGACGGACTGCAAGAACTTGTAGACTGGATGAACTCTCTGGAAATCTAAGAGCTTGATAGTTACAAGTGCTTATACAAGTTTATCCGCATTTATATGCTTTTTTATTTTCATACATAGACGCGTCGGCACGTTTTACGAGGGCTTTGAAATCCTCGTCTAACTGCGCGTCGTACTGTGCGTATCCAATAGCTACGCCGAGAGAATACTGGCAGTGCCCCTCAAGATTTACAGTATAAATCTTAGTCATAAACATCTGCTTTAAGCGTTCCATGTTTATTTTATTATTTTGAGGAATAATACAGCAGAATTCATCTCCACCAGTTCTATAACAGTTTCCATATCTTCCATAAACATTGTTGAAAATCTTGGCAACTGTTGTTATATATTCATCACCAGCTTCGTGACCATATGTATCATTACACTTCTTAAGTCCGTTAGCATCAGCCACAACCGCGATGAGACCAGTTAAGTCCTTTCCAGACTCTGTCTTCATATGACTCTCAAATGCATTTCTATTGAGCAGACCAGTCATGCTATCTGTAAGTGCGAATGCTTCTAATTGCTTAACATGACGTCCCTTTTCAATAACTTCATTTGTTCCCTTAATCAAATCCCAGGCAAGCATTATTATGAATACAAGGAATAAATATCTTCCTAAAATATCTGCATCACCAGTAATCTGATAATAATTCTTCACATCCACTATCAATGCAACAAGAAACATTGTTACACCAACTGCGCATATTCGTGTCTGTCTTGAAAAATCTCTTCTGGCAATCTGAAATAATACAGAACCCACCACATACATAGTCTGTATGAAAAGCATAATCTGTATGTAAGAAAGTGTCTCTCTAAATTCTGCAATCTTTGTAAAATGTAGGAATACAAATAAGACTGTTTCAAACATTGATGCAAAAAGCATCACCTTCTTTAAAATCTTGCTATTGATACCAAGATACATATCGAAGAACATTATAAATGGCGATGGAGCAAGCAGTAAGCAGAAATATGGCATCAGCGATTCAAACACTTTGTTATCAAATATAAGCACCAAAGTAATTGTTTCATTTGCTGACCATACACCAATAAATAACGCGAAGTACGCAAGATATATAAGTTCTTTTGTAAGATGCAACTTCTTATGCATCAATGCATAGTAAAGGAAAAGAGCTACACTAACCATTATGATAAGTACACTAGCTAAAAATCTTGGAATCGAATCTTTTAAAAGCTCATCGTACATTGTATAGGTTGAACCAATATAAAAAATAGGTTTTCTGCCATCAATGTCAGAATATACCTTCTGCACTGTAACAACCACCGAATGCATTTGATCATTTATAGGAATAAAATTGTATTCTGAACCTGGAGAAGAACTCCAGAAACCGCCGACCTTGTCAAATGCATATATCTCTTTTCCTCTATGATATGCATGCACAATTTCGTGATTCGAAAAGAACATCAAGCTAGAATACCCACTATCATAGCTTGATAAATCGAAATAAAACTCCACGGTACCATCTTCCATTGTTGCTACAGTAGATGGCTCAATTTCCCTTGTTGGAGTATCCGGAATAAGACTCTCACTTGTAGAATCAAAACATGCAATGATCGCAATCACGAAAGCTACAAGCATAATATTATTTAATTTTCTGATTAAATTCATCTTGTCTTTCAATTGTGTCACTGACCCTTAAAAATTATTACTCGCGTGCGTTATAAAACACACCGTGTGTATAAACCGTACACACATTTATAACATTTTATCATTTGACCCAACTTTAGACAATTATCACTATTACCCAATAAAGTTATAAATAAATTGGTATAATGTACTAGAATTTACAATATAACTCCCGTGATCCTCTCCTTTTAGTATTTGAAGAGAGGCATTAGGAATATATTTTGCAATAGTTTCAGTTTCTTTTTGCCTTACGCAATCATGCTGTCCAGCAAAAATCATAGCTGGAACAGTAATGTTTTCTAAATCCTCTGGATGTATATCCGGTTCCTGAAGCATCATAAGAATTCGAGGATCCTCTGTTTTCTTATAATCCTTTTTCATCTCACGAATGTCTTTATGATTAAGACCTGCTGGTGTAAGATTCGCCCCACAACAAATAATGCCTGAAAGAAGCTCACTGGCATTAATAGCCACTAAAAGCGCAATAATGCCTCCATCAGAAAATCCTAATAAATATGGCTTTTCAATATCCAGTGCATGAATAAGGTTGATTACATCCTTGGCCATATCGATATAATGATATTCCTTTGGTGTTGCGCTTTCACCATGGCCTCGTGTGTCCATAGCATAGACAACATGATTCTGGCTAAGCTTCTCGGCCAATACATCGAAAATGTGATGATCTTCCCTATTTCCGTGTATTAGAATAACCGGGGAACCACTTTCCCCGGTCCTTTCATAGCATATAATTTGTGAGTTGAGTTGGATATACATAGACACCTCGGTCGTTTTATTTTTCTGAAATAACTTCCTTCATATCATAAAGGCCAGCTGGCTTACCAGCTAAAAACTTGGCAGCTTCCACAGCTCCTTTTGCAAACACGCCCTTAGAGTAAGCTGTATGCTTGATTGTGATAACCTCATCAAGTCCTGCAAAGATAACTTCATGCTCGCCAACGATATTGCCACCTCTAACAGCTGAGATACCAATTTCGTTCTTTGGTCTCTTTTCTCTTCTGTCTGCTCTTCCATAGCAATACTCATATTTTTCATCTAATGCTTCGTTACAAGCGTCTGCAAGAGCAAGTGCTGTTCCACTAGGGGCATCAAGCTTTTGATTATGATGCTTCTCAACAATTTCTATATCAAAACCTGCATCAGCAAAAACCTGTGTAGCCTTCTTGCATAAATCAAATAATGTGTTGATACCAAGAGACATATTTGCTGAACGAAGAACAGCAATATTTTTGCATGCCTTGTCAACATGAGAAAGCTGATTATCATCAAGACCTGTGGTGCAAAGAACGACTGGCTTTCCGTTCTTTTCGCAGGTGTCAAGTAATCCATCTACTGCCGCTGCGTTTGAAAAATCAATTACAACATCGTAATCTACATCAACCTGCTCCAATGAATCAAAAACTGGATAATCATTATCAATACCTTTAAACTTATCAACACCAGCTACGATAGTAGCATTATCATCGGCCTTGCATAAATCAGTAATCACTCTACCCATATGGCCGTTGCATCCGTGCATAACAATTTTTGTCATATTATTCACCTCTTTATTCTTTCCCATGCTGTCAAAATGTATCTCAAATATAAATTAAGAACTGCCAAAAAGGGCATAAAAACCCTTGGCAGTTCTATTAAATTACTTTTCAGGTTTTAAATTTAAAACACTGTCAGCTATTTCAAATATTCCGTTTGTAATATTTAAACCTGTCATAATGACATTGGTTGAAAATGAACGTGCTTCTAAAGCTGATAAAATATCTTGCTCTGAAACAATGCCTTCATCAACAACTCCAAGGATTTCATCAAGAATTACTAAATCACTTTCACCTGTACCAAGAACCTTTTTTGCATAGTTCAAGCCATTTTGAATATTCAAAATTTCTTCATGCTTCTGGTCCTCTGAAAGATTGGCAAATCCTTCTTTTGAGCGCTCAAATCTGAAAAGCTTAATCTC
>JAFYYE010000405.1 GCA_017557715.1 Pseudobutyrivibrio sp. | reverse complement strand
TTAACAGAGTTGACCAGGCCAACATTCCAACCTGCCCATCAGGCTACTGGATGTTTGGATTTGCTTCAAAGAAATATCATCCACTGAAGGATTTGGATACAAAGCGTTGGAAGGCCAGAGATTTACAGACCTGGTATTATACAACAAATCTTCATAAAGGAGCCTTCATGCTTCCTCGTTATGTGGAGGATTTGCTTGTTGAAGAGGAGAAGGCCGCTAAAAAAGAATCTAAGGAAAATATGGAATAAAGAGGAGAGTTAAAATGGCAAGATTATTAATTATTGGTTGTGGTGGTGTTGCACAGGTTGCAATTTCAAAGTGCTGCCAGAATAGCGATGTTTTTGAGGAGATTATGATTGCTAGCCGTACAGTATCAAAGTGCGAGGCAATGAAGGAAAAACTTCAGGATAAGACAAAGACAGTTATTAAGACTGCTCAGATAGATGCAGATGATGTAGAGGCTCTTACAAAGCTTATTAAGGACTATGCTCCAGATGCAGTTCTTAATGTGGCACTTCCATATCAGGACCTTACAATAATGGATGCTTGTCTTGCAGCAGGCGTAGATTATATAGACACAGCAAACTACGAGCCAGAGGATACAGATGATCCAGAGTGGAGAGCAATCTACGAGAAGAGATGCAAGGAACTTGGTTTTTCGGCATACTTTGATTACAGCTGGCAGTGGGCATATCAGGATAAGTTCAAGGATGCAGGCCTTACAGCCCTTCTTGGAACAGGCTTTGATCCAGGCGTAACATCAGTATTTGCAGCATATGCAAAGAAGCACTACTTCGATGAGATTCACACAATCGATATTCTTGATTGCAACGGTGGTGATCACGGATATCCTTTTGCTACAAACTTTAACCCTGAGATTAACCTCCGCGAGGTTTCTGCTCCAGGTTCATACATGGAGAACGGCAAGTGGATTGAGATTCCAGCTATGAGCATCAAGAGAGAGTACGATTTCGATGGCGTTGGAATGAAGGATATGTACCTTCTTCATCACGAGGAAATCGAGGCTCTTGGACGCAACATGCCAGAGGTTAAGAGAATCCGCTTCTTCATGACATTTGGTCAGAGCTACCTTACACACATGAACTGTCTTGAAAACGTAGGAATGCTCAGCACCACACCAATCAACTTCAACGGTCAGGAAATCGTGCCAATTCAGTTCCTTAAGGCGCTTCTTCCAGACCCAGCATCACTTGGCCCAAGAACAGTTGGTAAGACAAATATTGGATGTATCTTTACAGGTATCAAGGATGGTAAAGAACGTTCAATCTACATTTACAATGTTTGTGATCATCAGGAATGCTATAAGGAGGTTGGTTCACAGGCTATATCATATACAACAGGAGTACCAGCTATGATTGGTTCAATGATGGTTGTAACAGGTCAATGGAAACAGCCGGGCGTATTTACAACAGATGAGTTTGATCCAGATCCATACATGGAAGCACTTAACAAGTGGGGCTTACCATGGCAGGTAGTAGAGAATCCAGTTCTTGTAGATTAATACTAGGTGGGGAAAAATGTTATTATCTCAGGTAGAAACACCATCTTATGTAATAGATGAAGGTAAGTTAATAGAGAATCTAAAGGTTTTAGAGAGGGTGCAGCAGGAGGCAGGGTGTAAAATTCTGCTGGCTCAAAAAGCCTTTTCAAACTTTTGTGTTTATCCATTAATCGGAAAGTATCTTGCGGGAACAACAGCCAGTGGATTGTACGAGGCGCGCCTTGGTAAAGAGGAGATGGGCAAAGAAAATCATGTTTTTGCCCCAGCATACAAGGAAGCGGATATGGATGAAATGGTAAAGCTTTGCGATCATATAATATTTAATTCAGTGGCGCAGCTCATGAAATACAAGAGTAAGTGTATAGATGCTGGTGTTTCAATTGGATTAAGAATCAATCCAGAATGTTCTACACAAGAAGACCATGCGATATATGACCCTTGCGCTAAAGGTTCAAGACTTGGAGTTACACTAGACAATTTGAAAAAAGCTTTAGCAGATGATTCAACTGCTCTTGATGGAGTTGATGGATTACATTTTCATACATTATGTGAGCAGAACTCGGACGATTTAGAGACCACAGTAAAAGTCGCAAAAGA
Organism: Pseudobutyrivibrio sp.; assembly: GCA_017557715.1. Taxonomy (GTDB): domain Bacteria; phylum Bacillota; class Clostridia; order Lachnospirales; family Lachnospiraceae; genus Pseudobutyrivibrio. The sequence goes on along the minus strand of JAFYYE010000405.1, from coordinate 3,556 downwards.
AAAGTTTGGACAATATCTGGACAAAATGAGCTGGATAAATATGGGTGGAGGACATCATATTAGTCGTACCGATTATGATGTAAATCGTCTTATTAGAGTCATAAATGATGTAAAAGAAACCTATAATCTTGATGTTTATCTGGAGCCTGGGGAAGCTATTGCCTTAAATGCTGGTTATTTAGTCACTGAAGTATTAGATATAGTAGATAACGAAATTAAGACATTGATTTTAGATGCATCCGCAGCATGTCATATGCCTGATGTATTGGAAATGCCATATCGTCCACCTCTTAAGGATTCTGGCGAGTGGGGAGAAAAGCCTTATGAATATAGGCTTAGCTCGTACACATGCTTGGCGGGAGACATAATTGGAGATTATTCCTTTGATAAAGAAATCAAGGTGGGAGATCGTTTGATATTTGAAGATATGGCGATTTATTCAATGGTAAAAAACAATACTTTCAACGGTATTCCTTTACCTAATATATATTTGTTAAATGCAAATGGAGATTGCCAATTAATTAAGAAATTTGGATATGAGGATTTTAAGAATCGTCTATCCTAGTGGGGATTTATGAATAGTACACCTAAAATAGATAAATTTTATATGCCTGCAGAGTATTCACATCACAAAGGGTGCGTGATGATTTGGCCTGTCAGGCCAGGTTCGTGGCCAAATGGTGGTAGCGCCGCAAAAGCAGCCTTTGCACAGATAGCCAAGGCTATTGGAGAAAGTGAAGAGGTATGGATGCTGGCAGATGAGCAGCATATTCACGAGGTTGAGGAGACATTTGCATCTGATGAAAACATTCATACTCTATTAATAGAGACAAACGACGCGTGGGCAAGAGATGTAGGACCTACCTGTGTGGTAAATGGTGCAGAAGTGCGTGGTGTTGACTGGGCGTTTAATGCCTGGGGTGGAGACTATGATGGTCTTTATGCTCACTGGGAAAAGGACGATGTAGCAGCATCTGAGATTTGTAAGGCTCTTCAGTTGGAATGTTATGATGCGCATCCTTTTGTTTTGGAGGGCGGCAGCATACACTCAGATGGCGAAGGTACTCTGATAGTTACCGAGGCTTGTCTTCTAAGTAAAGGACGAAATCCAGAACTTAGCAAAAATCAGATAGAAGAAAATTTGAGAGACTATCTTGGAGCAGAAAAGATTATCTGGCTTCCAAGAGGAATATATAATGACGAGACAAATGAGCATGTTGATAATGTATGTGCTTTTGTTGGTCCAGCAGAAGTAGTTCTTGCATGGACAGATAATGAGAATGATCCACAGTATGCAATGAGCAAGGACTGTTTGGAGGTTCTTGAGAAAGAGAAGGACGCAAAAGGAAGAAGTTTTATAGTACATAAACTACCTATACCAAAGAATCCTGTTTGTATCACTGAGGAAGAATTACAGGGCTATGAGTTTGAAGATGGAGAGGATGCTCGAGAAGTAGGAGAGCGTTTAGCTGCCAGCTATGTGAATTTTTACATATCAAATGGAGGCATAATATTACCTCAGTTTGGAGATGAAAATGATAAAATAGCGGTAGATATAATGACAAAGCTTTTTCCTACGAGAAATATTTATCCAATCTATGCCAGAGCCATAATTGTAGGTGGTGGAAATATCCATTGTATAACACAACAAATACCTGAGGTGTAATAATGAAAAAAGTAACAGTAGCTGCTATTCAAATGAAATGCAGTAGAGTCGTTCAAGAGAATATTGAAAAAGCAGAGTCAATGGTTCGTGAAGCTGCGTCAAATGGTGCTCAAATTATCCTGTTGCCAGAGCTTTTTGAGCGTCAATATTTTTGTCAGGAGCGTCAGTACGAATACTATGCTTTCGCAAAAACTGTAGAAGAAAATGATGCAGTTAAGCATTTCAAAAATATAGCAAAAGAATTATCAGTGGTTATTCCAGTAAGCTTTTATGAGAAGGATGGAAATGTTCTATATAATTCGGTGGCAGTCATTGATGCTGAAGGAACAGTTCTTGGGGTATATAGAAAGACACATATTCCAGATGACCATTTCTATCAGGAAAAATTCTATTTCACACCAGGAAATACAGGCTTTAGGGTTTGGGATACAAAATACGCTAAAATAGGTGTAGGAATTTGTTGGGATCAGTGGTTCCCTGAAACAGCAAGAGCAATGGCAGTACAGGGTGCCGAGCTTTTATTCTACCCAACAGCCATTGGAAGCGAGCCAATTCTAGAAAGTGACAGCATGCCACATTGGAGAAGATGCATGCAGGGGCACGCTGGAAGTAATTTAATGCCAGTAATTGCTGCAAATCGTATTGGCCTCGAAGAGGTAAAGCCTTGCAAGGAAAATGGTGGGCAGGAATCCAGCTTGAATTTCTACGGAAGCTCATTTATGACAGATGAAACAGGGGATATTCTTGAGGACGCCAGCCGCGATAAAGAGCAAGTTCTTATTCATACATATGATTTAGATGAAATTGCGGATAATAGATTGAGTTGGGGCATCTTTAGAGATAGACGTCCTGAGTGTTATTGTGATATTACAAAATAGGAGGAAGAGGTCATGAAAATAGTATTCTTAGATAGAAAAACTATAGGTGAAGATATTGATTTGTCAGGATTTGAGAAGTTTGGTGAAGTAGTAATCTATGATTATTCAACATCTGAAGAGGTTCCATCAAGAGTGGAGGATGCTGATGTCATTGTACTTAACAAGGTATTGGTAAATGAGCAGACTATTGGTGCTGCAAAGAACCTTAAGCTTGTATGTGTTACTGCTACAGGAACAAATAATCTTGATAAGGATTACCTTGCAGGCAGAGGAATAGAGTGGAGAAATGTAGCGGGATATTCAACAGAGGCTGTAGCGCAGCATACATTTTCGTTGGCATTCTATCTTCTTGAGCATCTTAGCTACTATGATGAGTATGTTAAGAGCGAGAAGTACGTAAACGACAAAATGTTTACTCATTTTGAAAAGCATTTCCATGAGATTTCAGGAAAAACATGGGGAATTATTGGACTTGGTGCAATCGGAAGCCGAGTGGCAGAAATTGCAAAGCTTTTTGGAGCAAATGTTATTTACTATTCAACTAGCGGTCGCAATCATTCAGATATCTACAAGGAGGTGGATTTTGATACATTGTTATCCACATCAGATGTGATTTCTATCCACGCACCCCTTGATGATAATACTTTACATCTTATTGATAAAGTCGCCCTTTCAAAAATGAAGAAGAGTTCTATCCTCATTAATGTTGGAAGAGGTCCAATCATTGTGGAGAAAGACCTTGCGGAAGCACTTGAATGTGGACAAATTGCAGCAGCAGGACTTGATGTACTTGATGTTGAACCAATGTCACCAGAGAATCCATTAGTGAGAATCAAGGATAGCACCAAGCTTTTGATTACTCCTCATATCGCATGGGCAGCAGTGGAAGCAAGACAGCGTCTTATGAAGATAATTGAGGGCCAGATTGAAGAATGGTCTATTTCTCTAAAATAGGAAAATAAATAATAGTATATTTCTATAGTAAGTATGTAACTAACAAGAATTAGACATT
>JAFYYE010000404.1 GCA_017557715.1 Pseudobutyrivibrio sp. | reverse complement strand
TAATTCCCTGATCTGTTATACTAACATGCCGTCCATTTTCCTTAAAATGAATATCTCTTGGACTTTGGCCTATATAATTTATACCTCTTTCCGCAAAATATTCTTTAATTTCGTTTTGTCTTTTTCCGAAGTTATTATCTGAAATAGTTTTACTTTTACCACTTTTTGTCGACATTGTGGCTTGAAATTCTTCTTTAGGAGCATAGGGAATATTCCCATTAGAAATATTATTTAAATCATTCAAAACACGCTCTCTGTAGCTTTGAACGGTTTGGTAGCCATATCTATATGAATAATGTATTATCTTGTATATTTTGTATTTACCACGCAAATATGTATGTAAATATCTATAACAAGCTCCTCCTAATGCAATAAGTACAGGTTTACCCAATATGCTTATCTCTTTTTCAAAACATTCTAATTGAGCCTTTAAATAATCAGGGTGTAATTTACAGTACTCTTCTACATTCTTAGAATCACCTTCTGGAAAATCTTTTATAATATCAGTTATATATGAACCCCAATACTCAGTTCCACTAAGTGCAAAACGAAGTTTATAATCATATCCAGAAGACTTTGAACTATGAAAATTGTGCCATGGACGAGTTTTATCCATATAATCATCATGTGCACCAGACCCATTTAATCCAACAAAAACATATTTAGAATTCAGCTGCACTAGTATATTCTCATCATCAAATATTGAAACATCCCCAATATCATTTCTGTCAGTAGCACCAGGCGATTTCCATATTGCCCAACTAGCAACACTCCCATAATTTTTCTTTAATAGTTCATATTGTTCTTTTGTTATCATAATTAACCTCGTTTACAAAATATAATTTTTCAGCTAACGCCTTATGGACTTCAAAAATATCACACTGTCCATCTCCAACTATAGGGCTCCCTGTGTTAAAAAACCTATATTCTCCTCGGTCAGTTTTAAAATAGAGATATGATAGCTCATCTTCTTCAATACCATGGTTATGTAGCTCATCTTTATCAATCCCTATTATTTCAACATTATTTTTGCCTGAAGATATTCCAAATTTAGATATTTCTCTCATTTTCAATATTGAACCGTCTGGTAACTCTATCTTGTTTCCATTGGGAAACTTATTTATAACATTAAAGTTAGAAATGTACTCATTATCCTCTTGGCTTTCTAAATTAAAATCAACTAAAGCACCAAGACGAATTCTACTACGCCGATATCTAGTATCTATTGGAAGATAATATCTTTTTCCATTTTCTGCCGCTATTACTGCATATCCTATTTTTCTATTGCAAACTTTGATTCTTCCATATAAATGGTGCTTTTCCATGACAATCTACTCCTCCCCATCAAAAGCAAAATACTCAGGAAATTCATTTCTAAAGATATTTATTAATGTGTTTGCAAATTCTCTTTTATATGCAAACTGATAGGTAAATGGAATGTAGTAATAGTCTTCATCATCTTCATATTCCCAAGGAAATATTTTGTTTATATAGTTTTCCCATTCCTCTGCTTCTGAATCACCTGTATTATATTTACTAACATCATTATTTGTAACCATACCCAACAGCCATCGAGCACCGTAATATTCTTCACTTGTATTACGATCCCAATAAGATGACACATCTGGAGTAGTTACATTTTCAGTATAAGCAAGAATAATATTATGCAGCTTCTTACTCGTAGATGGCTTAATATCTAATGCAAATTTATCAACAATAGTATGTATATCTAACAATTTATTAAATCTAACATCTCTGTGTTCATCTATGTACTTAGCTCCATTTTCCTTAACGGTAACAGAAATGTCATTAACCATCCAATCAACAAAATCTATCAGTTCTTGAAATACTCTCTTCACAACATCCCTATCTGGATTAATTTCTATCTCTTTTTCCATTTTTGGCTCCTCCTTACTCAAATCTAATAAAGAGGTTGCGTCCTTAATATTCAAAAACTGAGCAATAGAATGAAGTAGCCCTATATCGGCTGGAGATGTATTACCCTTACCATACCATTTACGAATTGTCTCAGCCGAAACGTTGAGTGCTTCTGCCATATCAAAATACAAGCTTGATGTGACATATTTTTCTCCATTTGCTCTTTTTTGTTTGATGTAGTCTTGAACTGCATCCTGAAATTTTTCTTTAGAAAATGTGTATGTAGTATTGTTTATTAAGTACTCTTTGGCCATGGTCTTCCCTCTTTGATTTTTACTATAGCTTTTATGGTTATTATTGTAGCACTCTTTTGCTCATTAAAAAGGTTTACCGGTTTTTACCAACTTTTACCTAATTAAAGATATCTATATTAAAGAGACTATCATAGAGAAAACATACTTTTGTGATATTATTGAATCCTCATAGGAGGTCTAAATATGAGTATATATTGTAGAAATTGCGGCAATGAACTTCCAGACGAATCCAATTACTGTAACTACTGTGGGGCTCAAATAGACTACACTAAGCCTAAAGAATCTTCTAACGCAGGCTTTGTTATTATCATAGGTTTCGCTATTATTTTTATTATAGTTTTTATTGTTTTTGTTGCTTCAGATAATTCTGATAATTATATTTCCCACGAAACATCATCTCCGTCCAACTATAGTGTTGGGGGAATAACTTTTGAAATCCCTGGAAAATATATATATAACGACGGAACTTTCTCGTCTAATTACTCAATACTTCACATAGAATCGCAAGAAAAAGTAGACGGATTCTGGGAAGTATATTTACTAGCCTCTAATAAAGATATTGACGACATTGCAGATAACGCTGTAAATCAAATCTTGAGTGATGGTTATCGCGAATCTGCTCTTGATTCTAATGTTGCAGGTCAAAAAAGTAGAATTTACACCTACTCTGGCATCAAAAATGACGAAAAATATCTTCTATCCTTGGAAATAATTATGGACACTAATATTGAAGGATTTATTATGGCTGCATTTTTGACACCTGAAGACAATTCCGAACTGGATGATTATTATTCGATATCCGAAAATGCTGAATTTACTGGTGCAGCTGACTCAATTAATAATCCCAATAGCGAATTCTATATGCAATAAAATGGGTGGCTTCTATGCCACCCATTTTATTGCATATAGAATACATTAGTATCATATTAGCCGTTCGTTTATTTTAATACTATTTTTTTATAAGAAAATCCCTCATTGGAGGGCTTATTTAATACTTAATAAGGATACGTTTATTTTGATACTATTTTGTTAACTAATCTTTTTTTCTATTTATATATTTCTTCGAAAGCATCATCTCGAATCAGTTTATTTAGCATATCATCTGCCTGTAATTAATCCGTTAAAATAGTAAAGGACAAGCATTTACGCTTGTCCCTATAATCAAATAATGTTCAGCAATTCGGCTTTCTTTTTATCAAATTCTTCCTGCGTGATTATGCCATCATCGAGTAATTCCTTGTATTTTCTAATAGCTTCGGCATTATTAACTTCTCTATACTTTTTACTCTGTTCATCATGTGCATCAATCTCATTCATTCGTATTAAAGCAAATATACAAGCGATTATCACTACTATTGCTATTATAATAAGAATCATAGTTTTCTCCTTTACCATAATGTATACCATCCATTTATATTTCTCTTATCTGTTCCACCAGCAACCTTAGAATAGACTTCGTTAATAGCTTCAATATAGCAATTGAATGAATGATGCCAGTTATCATGTCTGCATAAATACATGTTTTTCTTTTTTAAATATGTGTCTCTAACTTCATTCCAGTAATTATTATCTTTTAAAAAATCTTCTCTCTCCCATACTTCACGGGTATTCGGTCCCTGATTCCAATAATACCTATCAAAATTTACATTGCCAGTTTTTTGATGTATAAGTCGATACCAATTGTCATCTTCGTCTAAATAAACTATACAAATATCAATGCTAAACCCTGTCTGATTTCCTTCTGTGAAATGAAATTCCCTTGTAGTAATAACCGATGTTGAATCTTTACAATTTGGCAACTTCTTGTTATCAAGGACATCATTAAAGGCCAACATAACCGTATCTTTTATATATCTGCAATCTCTTATGTCTGGTGCATACTCAATAATAAGATTAAAGTCAAAATCAATAGGACCATTTCCATTCTGAGTAACCATGTTACGATTTCCGCTACCAACCAAAGACATTTGTGTCTCAATATCAAAATGCTTTAGGTGCTGGACTAACTGATTTACAATATCAGCTGAAAAACTATAGGATTTGTGTAGGAATTTCTTGTCTTCTACGTAATGATACATTTATAGTCTCCTTTCAAATCCCAAGCCGCCCATTTAGTCTTAATACTAAATCATTGTATCTTACACAATTTGAGACCTGAAAGCAATAGAATTTTCTAATCTAAATAGATGTTCAATTTATCAAAATATTTAGCAGACAACTCATCCGCTTCTTGGAATTCATCAGAATACGTTTCTAAACTTCCAGATGGATCAAGTGCGCAATTAACGAGTTCATAGTATTCATCATAGCAATCCATAAATGCATCATGTATTTGTTCACAGCCCTTAGGAGGATTTTGGAGTTCTCGCATCATATTATTTACTTCTTCTAAATTATCATTGATTTCTCTTAAATCACTCAAAAAATCTTCATCTGCAAATAAATTATCTAGCGCATCATTAAAGTCTTCGTAGAAAAATCCACCTTCATCAGTAGTATATTTATCAGTCTCAATATTTTGTTTATTCCAAATCGCATTATTCCAAACTGCTACTATTAAATTACAAGCATCTTCAGCATTAGCTGCGCCTTCATACATCGAATAAGCACACCTTTCTACTCGATTCTTATATTCTTCTCTAGCCAAAGAGTCATATACATATTTACCTGCAGCAAGAATGACAACAGCTAAAAGAATGGCTATTATGATTACCTTAACTAGTTTAGATGAATTATTATTTTCGCCAGAAAAACTATAACCACAATTTGCACAAAATAAATCTGTATCGTTAGCTTCTGTATTACACTTAGGACATATCTGCATACGCAACCTCCGTACACTTTATTTACCCAATAAATTTGTTTTTATATAACCTTGCTTTTGATTAAACTGTATAAGAGTCCATTCATCATCCGTCTCTAAAACTAATACTTCATCTCCTGTATATACCTTATCTACTTTTGAAGAAGATGGACTTTTTTCTGAGCGCATATTCGTGGTGCTTCTTATAGATAGAACATCACCAACGCTAACTTTTGAATTTGTAGAAGATGTTTCATCAGATATAGTAGTATACTCTACGTTTACATATTCGCATGATACATATCCTTCATCTCCATCAAGATCTATTTTTATCCATTCATC
>JAFYYE010000403.1 GCA_017557715.1 Pseudobutyrivibrio sp. | reverse complement strand
TTTATTAAAATTCTCATATTGAAACTTTAGCTTTTGTGCATCCTTAAGCTGAGGTAAAAACTGGTCACTACTTAAAATAGGACCTGAAATAATTCTTGGAAAATAACAAACGTATACACAATAATCCAAAAGATTACACTTTTCTACTTCACCCCTATAGGCATCAACTAAAAAGGCTATTTGTTGGAATGTGTAAAAGCTGATTCCTAGTGGAAGAATAATGTTTCTTTCCACAAAACCTACATTTCTAAATTTATCAATATAGTATACAAATGTATTGAAATACTTAAAAAGCAATAAACTGCTTGTGTTAACTATTATCCCTAAAGATAAAAATAATTTTTTATATTTTCCAAATTTTGCTTCACAAGAAATCAACTTATATATTGAATAATTGATAGCTATGCTGATTAACACCGCAATGACGCCAATATAATTAAGTCCATAAAATAAAAATATAAAAGAAGCAATCAGTAATACGACCTTGTTGAGTACCATATTATTGAGCTTTCCAGCTAGAAAGTACAATAACAATGTGACTGGCATAAATAAAAATATAAAAATATAAGAACTAAATATCATTTTTCTAACCTCAGAGCCCTATTTATATTTGTTTTCTATCATTAACAGCTTTTAGGGTTCCGTTTACGAATTTTAACATAAAATTCACAAAATCTCCACAAAAAAACACCTACCGATTTTACTCGGTAGGTGAAACACTTCATATTATTTATTTCTCCAAGAATCTCATCTTGTTTTCTTTCTTTGGCTTTGGTTTTGGAGGCTCTGGAGCCTGTGGCTTTTCAATAGACTTAGCCAAAGCATTAGCTGTGTTGTTCTTGCAGGCGTCACAGTACTTTCCTGTCTTGATTGTAGCGCCACAAATCTCGCACTCAATTCCAATAGGAGAATCATCGGCGAACTGCAGACGCTCCTCACGAATCCACTGGCGAATCTGCTGTGGTGTAACCTCGTTGGCATCAGAAATTTCCTGGATAGATGCACGAGGATTTTCACGGATAAACTCCTTGGTGTTTTGGAACTTATTCTCCAACTCACTACGACAAGCATCACAGATACTTGGGCCGCCTAAATAGTTAAACAATCTACCGCAGGTCTTACAGTTACGTACTTCCATAGGTGATACCTCCTAATCACTGCATTCTCCAATGCAGACACTAATGCCAAATACCTCATCAACGCCCCCCGCTTTAAGTACTTTGGCAACTTCATCCATTGTTGTGCCAGTTGTATAAATATCATCAACTATAAGCACTTTTTTAAATTGTACAACATTTTTCTGTAAACTAAAAGCATTTAACAGATTTTTCTTTCTTTTTAAAGCATTTAGTTGTTTCATTGCCTCGGTTTCTTTTTCTCGTCTGACAATTTTATCCGCCACTGGAATTCCTGTCATATCACTTAGAGCCTTTGCAAGCACTGTAGCCTGATTATATCCACGCTTCTTCTCTTTCTTTTCATACATAGGCACAGGCACAATCACCTCTATGTTTTTGCTTTTAATCCATCCTCCATAATAATGAAGCGCATGCTCGGCGAAGGTTCGCCCGTAGCACCTCCTATTGCCATATTTAAAACGGTACATGGCATTTTTCATATTACCAGTATACTGATAAATGGCCTTTCCCTGTGTAAATGCTTTAGGCGCTTGGGCACAGTTATTGCAAAACTCCTTCCTGTCATCCAGCAGTGGCCCACCACATTTCATGCATGCCACCGGCCCTACCAGCTTTATTTTGCCGGCACATTCCCTGCAAAACCCAATTTCTTTTTCTATTTTCAATAAAACTTTATCGCATGCTACGCATCGTTTTGGGTACAATATACCTAGCATACGGTATATAATGCTCTTTATATGTAAATACATAAATTAAGGTAATACTCCTTGATAAATTTCAACGACTGCATTTATAATTTAGTAACAATATATAGAAGGAATTTGAATATGAAAAAACGATTATTAAGTTTGATTTTAATAGCAGCCATGGGATTTTCCATGATTGCCTGTGGAAAGAAGACTGCTGAGCAGCCTGCAAATGAGGTAAATGAAGAATCTGATAATGATTCATATTCGTATAATATAACAGCACTTTTATCAGAAGACAATACCTATAATCAGGTTCTGCTTCAGGGCTTTTCTGATTGCCTGGAGGATTATCTTGGCAAGGAGCACATCACTATCACCTCAAGCACTGTTAATGAGGAAAACACTAGCGATATACTTGCAGCCCGCGCTATTTCAAAGTCGCCAGATATGATTTTTACAGCTGGTAAATCCACACTTCTTTCTGCAAAGAACGGCACAGATATTATCCCAATCGTTGCCACTGGTATTGTGGATTTCAAAGGTACACTTCGCATCGCCAGCCTCAACGGTAAGTCTTGGGACAAGACCACTGGCACAAATGTTACAGGTGTCAGCAGCAAGCCTAGCATTGTTGATCAGGTTTCCCTCATGATTGAGGCCACTGACGATTTGCAGACAGTTGGTATCCTCTTCTCACCAGAAGACACTGATGCCATCTATCAGAATGAGATTTTTGAAGCTTACTTAAATCAGGCGGGCATCCCTTGGAAGGAGTATTTGATTCCATCTCCTGCAGATACAAATACAGCTGCCACAGCAGAGGCTGAGAAAGCTAAGAATTCCACAGCTCTCACACCTAGCAAGTATGTTGCTTTCTCTGCTAAACAAGGCATGGATAATGATGTTGTTACCTTCGGAGATAAGACAATCTCTGGCTTGAACTCTACATCTTCTACACGTGTTGCACTTGTCTCTGATTTCTGGACTGGCGCAAAGGTTGTTCCTGCTACAGAGGCAGATAATGATTCTTCAGAAGATGCTGACGATACTACAAAGAAAACTACATCTACTGATGAGGAAGAAACAGAGCCTACTCTTGAAGAACTTATTTCTGATGTTTGTACAGAGTGCTCTGCTATCTACATTCCTTATGGCAGCCTTCTTTCTAGCGAGATGGACACAATCGGTGCTATCACTACAGAAGCAGGCGTTACTGTCGTAGCTGGTGACACTGAGGTTGGTCAGAATTCTCTCGTTACACTTTTCCAGGATCCTTACACTCTTGGTTACGCCGCAGGCAAAAAGGCTGTGAAGGTGTTCAACGGGGACGAAATTGGTTCGATTAAAATCGGAAGTGGAGATTCCGATAATGCTGTAAAGCTTTATAATGGAAATATCGCTGAGAAGTTCGGCAAAGAGTTTCCAAAGTCTTTCAAGGAGATTAATGATTTCCTTGAGACTTACGAGTATGGTAGCACCACTACCAGATATCAAGCTTCGGGGGAAGAATAATTTATGATTCTACACGTTATCAAATCCTTTATTTATTCAGGTGCTGAAAATGTTGTTTGTCAAATAATCAATGGGCTTTCGGACAAGGAGGAGTTCATCTACATGGCTCCTCACGGCCCTATTGAGGACAAGCTCAAATCTATTGGCCTTTACGACCGCTACTTTGGCATCGAAAAGCTGGATGTTGCTTCCATTCAGGAGGCTGCTAAAAAGTTCCAGCCTTCAGTGGTTCACGCCCACGATTTCACATCCAGTGTCCTTTGCGGCATCGCTCTTAAGGGCTCTGTTCCAATTGTTTCCCATTTGCATAATAATCCACCTTGGATTAAGAAGATGAATATAAAATCCCTGTCATATCTTTATGCCAGCAGGTATTTCAACCATATTTTGATGGTTTCAGATGCTGTTAGGGATGAATATCGCTACAGTAGCAAAATCAAATGCCCTATGACTATCGTTGGAAATCCTTTTTCTGTTGATGGCATCCGTGCTCAGGTTGATGAAACTATTGCTGCCTCTGATGAAACAGCCAGTGATATTCTTTTTGCTGGACGTTTGGTGGAGCAAAAGGACCCTATGCTTTTTGCAGAAATTGCAAAGAAGCTTATAGAAAATGGCACAATAAAGATTGCCAGAGTTATTGGCGATGGGGAATACTATGAGCCACTTGCAAATTTCGTAGCTGAAAACAAGCTTGAGGGCAAGCTGATTCTTGAAGGTTTCAAGAAGAATTCTTACGATTACATGACTCACACTAAGCTTCAGGTAATGCCTTCCAAGTGGGAGGGCTTCGGCCTTGTTGCTCTTGAGGCTATGGCTCTTGGTCGACCTGTGCTTGGCACACAAAACGGTGGGCTTATCAACATCCTTGATGAAAGCTGCGGTTATATTTGCTCTTCTTTAGATGACTACGTAGCCGCTGCCGCAGAGATTTTGGCTGATCCTGCTTTATACGAAAAGAAATCCGAGGGTGCCAAGGCTCGCGCATTAGAATATAATAATATCAACGAGTACTGTGACAAACTTTACAAGATATACGAGGAAGTCCGATGA
>JAFYYE010000402.1 GCA_017557715.1 Pseudobutyrivibrio sp. | reverse complement strand
GCAGAGCACGCTGGTGAGGGTATGGCAGCCATCCTTACCAACTTCTTCAAATATCGTGTTGCCAGCACAAATACTCTTATGAAGTATATGGGCTCATTTTTAGTTAAGTCAGTACCAGTTATTCTTTGCGCAGAGGCTATCCTCTTCGCATATAAGGCAGGACTTTTCAATATCGGTGTAGCTGGCCAGGATACAGTTGGTATCATCGCTGCACTTTACACATCACTTGCTCTTGGTTGGAGCTGGCCATTATGCCTTCTTGCTACAATCGTTGCAGGTGCTGCATGGGGATTCCTTGCAGGTTGCTTCAAGGCATTCTTCAATGTAAACGAAGTTATCGCTGGTATTATGTTAAACTGGATTGGTCTTTACATCTGTAACATCATCCTTGGTGGTGAGAAGTGTATGAACCAGAGTAAGTCTGAGACATACGAAATCAGCGAGCTTAATCCAGCTGGTCTTCTCCCAGGATTTATGCAGGAGACATTTGGCAAGAACCAGTACATGACTATTGCTATTCCTATTACTGTAATTGTTGCTATCATTATTCTTGTAGTTTTAAATAAGACTACATTTGGTTACGAGCTTAAGGCTACTGGCCACAATAAAGATGCAGCAAAGTATTCAGGTATGAATGCTAAGAGAAATATCATTCTTACACTTGTTATTTCAGGTGCTATCGCAGGTATGGCTGCAGGTCTCTACTACCTTACAGGTGTAGAGCACTTCAAGATTGCATCTTCTGTTCCAGGCATGGGCTTCAACGGAATCGCTGTTGCATTCCTTGGTGGTCTTCACCCAATCGGAGCTATCATTGCAGGACTTTTCGTTGAGTACATTACACTTGGTGGTCAGTACCTCAACACAAACTACTACAATCCACAGGTTGCTGATCTTATGATTTCAATCATCATCTACCTTTGCGGATTCGTATTATTCTTCAGAACAATACTTAACAGACCTGGCAAGGTAAAGGTTAACGCTAACGCTGAGCCAGAAGATACAGCTAAAAAAGCTGAAGAAAAGGAGGTGTAGGAGATGGTATTATTAATTCAGTACACACTTATCTTTTCTGCAGTACTTATCCTTGTAGCTTTGGGCGGTATGTTCTCAGAGCGAAGCGGTATCATCAACCTTGGTCTTGAAGGTATCATGGTATTTGGTGCAATGGCAGGAGCTATGGTAATGGTACTTCTCCCAGCAGACGCATCAAGATTTACAATTATTGCACTTACACTTTTAGCTGCAGCAGTTGCAGGTATGATTGCATCATTGCTTATCGCAGTTGCTTGTATCAACTTTAAGGCCGATCAGACACTTATCGGTACAGCTCTTAACATGCTTGCTACAGCATCAGCTACAGTTATTATCAAAGGCTTCAACACAGCACGTTCAAGTGGTACAGATTTCTCTGCTAAGCTTGATTACGTTAGAGGCCACAATGCATTTATGTTCAACATTGGTTCACTCCAGCTTAGCTGGTTTATCGTAGTTGCAGCTATCCTTCTTGTAATAGCTATCGTATTCTTCTACAAGACAAAGCTTGCACTTAGAATTCGCGCATGTGGTGAACATCCACAGGCAGCAGATTCAGTTGGTATCAATGTTTACGCAATGAGATACATCGGTGTTCTTATGTCAGGTTTCCTTGGCGGACTCGGTGGAATCATCTACATTGCAGCTGCCAACTCAACATGGCACTTTGATTACGGTGTAGCAGGAGCAGGTTTCCTTGCACTTGCCGTTATGATTTTTGGTCAGTGGAAGCCAGAGCGTATTGCTTGGTCAGCAGTGCTTTTCGCATTGTTCCGCTCACTTTCAAATGTATATATGGGAATCGGATTCCTTCATGCACTTCCTATCTCAGGAACTGTATACAACATGTTCCCATACATTGTTTCACTTATTGTACTTGCATTTACATCACAGAACTCGAGGGCACCTAAGGCTGAAGGTATTCCTTACGATAAGGGCGCACGTTAAAGGATAATTAAATGAAAATTATTGATGTAAGCGAAATTAAACCAGGAATGATTTTGGCTGAGAGGTTGGTTAGTCCTCGCGGTCAGGTCTTAGCGGAGCCGGGTACACCTATCACAGCTCAGCAGCTTTTGCATGCCAGTTATTACGGTATCAAACAGGTTGCAGTTCAGGATGAAGAAGAGGCTATCGATAAATATGATGACGAGGCTCCCGATGAGTTCATCGGCGAGACTCAGTCCTGGAGAATTCTTAACAGCAAAGAATTTAAAGAATTCAAAGCAGCTTACAACAAGTGCGTAGACAAACTTGAGGCTATCATCACTGATTTTGTGGATAACAAGGTCCCAATGGAAAGTGATGAGTTGATAGACGAAATACATAAGGTTTTCGAGAAACATTCTACAGGTCTTGGCATCATGGCTATGATGCTTAATATTCAGGAGATTGATGCTTCCACATTCCAGCATAGCGTTAATGTGGCAATCATCTCTCGAGTATGCGGTGGATGGTTAGGTATCACCAACGAGGATGAATTAGATGTTCTCACAATGTGTGGTCTTTACCATGATATTGGTAAATCCTTAGTTCCACATAGGATTCTCACAAAGGCTGGAAAGCTTACAGCAGAGGAGTTCGCCAGAATGGCAGAACATCCATTGCTTGGCTATAATCTTCTAGTAGAATCGGAAATTGATAGAAGAATAAAGCTTGCAGCACTCCAGCATCATGAGAGAAATGATGGCAATGGATATCCTTATGGACTTACAAAAGATTTTATTAGTCCTTTCTCAAAGATTATTGCTATCACAGATGTATATGATGCCATGACAGCGGATAGATGCTATCGCGCAGGTATCTGCCCATTTGAGGTAATTGCTCAATTCCAACGTGAGGATAAGGCAAGATATGATCAAAACATTCTCCAGATATTCCTTGAGAATATTGCTGATTCATATATTGGCACGGGAGTGCTTCTATCAGATGGAAGTCGAGGCATAATCAGTATGATTAATCATACAGCCTTATCAAGCCCGCTGGTTAAGCTTGATGATGGCACATTTGTAGATATGCGAGAGAGAAACGATTTATATATCAGAGCTTGTATATAAAAATGCAAAAAAAGACTGTGGTCGACATAAAATCGAGCCACAGTCTTTTATATATATATTATCCTTCAGTTTTTACAGTTTCTTCAACAGCGGAAGTATCTTCGGATTTATTTCCACCGTTTTTCCAAGCTTCAAATTTCTTTAATACTGCATCATAGGTATTAGAAGAAATGTCAGGGAGTTTCTTTCCCCAAGTACCTGTAGCCTGCTCATAGCCTTTCTTGAAAGCTTCAAGAAGCTCATCAGCTTTTTCAGGGTCATCACCAGAAAGTGCTTTAGCGAATTCCAAAATTCTATCAGATGTTTTCTCAACGCCCCAATATCCGTCTTCAGAAATGTCTTCTTTTGCTTTTGCGATTGTATCAGCATCAGCAGTGAATTTGCCCTCTGCTAAGAACTTCCACATATCATCCTGTGAAGCTATAGCAAAGGTGCTGCCTTGACCTGCGATTGTCTTCTGAACAATCTCTAAAAGATTGTTCATCATCTTTTCCTGATCAGCCTTAAGCTGCTGGATAAGAGCAGAACGGTCAGTCTTTGAATACTTTTCTGATGCAACTGCAGTTTCCTCAGTGGATTTCTCATAAACAGCTGCTTCATCAGAAAATTTTCCGGCTTTATCTTCAGCTTTTACTTCCTGGGTATCTTTAGTAGAATCCTCACCCTCTTTAGGCTTGGCATATGTTGTCGAAACGTTAGAACTAACGCTATTTAGAATATTTACATCCATAATAAAAACCTCCTTGTTTAGTGGCCAAAATAACAAACCATATGGAAATCCTTTTCCTAATCTTTTTATCGGTAGGTTAATGATAAAAATTTACATATAGATTGTATTTATTTTAATACAAAATCCTTGTAAATGTGTGTCACCTTTGTTAAAATTTATACAGATTGAATACAAAGTACAAGAAAGTGCAATAGTTATGGATAGTATTGATGTAAAAGCATTAGCCAAGATTAATATAGGTCTTGACGTCACAGGTATTAGGGAGGATGGTTATCACGAGGTTCGCATGATTATGCAGACAGTGAATCTTTTTGATAAGCTCACTGTTAAAAAGGTGAAGGATGGAACAGTTTCCATGTCCACCAATCTCAAGTTTCTCCCAATCGATGATGACAACTTATGTATAAAAGCAGCAAAGCTGTTGATAGATGAGTTTGGAATTAAAGAGGGTGTGGATATCGCCCTTGAAAAGCACATTCCTGTTGCGGCAGGTATGGCAGGAGGCTCCACAGATGGAGCGGCTGTTCTTTTTGCAGTAAACAGACTTTTCAACTTAGGTCTTAGCAAAAAGGATTTAATGGAACGAGGAGTTAAGCTCGGAGCGGATGTACCATACTGTGTTATGAGAGGTACAGCCCTTGCTGAAGGAATTGGAGAGGTTTTAAGCCCACTTCCACCTATGATTAAGTGTCCAGTGCTTATTGCTAAGCCAGGCATTTCAGTTTCGACAAAGCAGGTATATCAGGATTTGGATGCTACCTTCGATACAGTGAAGCATCCAGACATCGACCAGTTGATTTCAGATATTGAGGCACAGGATTTAAAGGCATTGTGCTCACATATGGGAAATGTTTTGGAAGAGGTTACAATTCCGATGCATCCAATCATCTCCGACATCAAGCAGAACATGATGGATCATGGAGCTGTTGGGGCTATGATGAGCGGAAGCGGTCCTACTGTATTCGGATTTTTTGAGGACAATAAAACAGCTAGAGCGGCTAAGGAAGCCCTTACAAAATCGGGTATGGTAAAGCAGCTTTATCTTACAACGTTGTTTAACAACAAATAGTACTTTTGCTATTGAGGGAGGTTACACAAAAAAAATGACTGAAAATCTTACACTTCAAATGGATGATTATTTGCCACTTAGAGACGTAGTGTTCAATACACTTCGTGAGGCTATTTTAAAAGGGGAACTTAAGCCAGGCGAGCGTCTAATGGAGATGCACCTTGCTAACAAACTAGGAGTTAGCCGTACACCAATCAGAGAGGCTATCAGGATGCTGGAGCAGGAGGGCCTTGCTGTCACTATTCCACGCAAGGGTGCCCAGGTTGCTAAGATGACAGAAAAGGACTTGCAGGATGTTCTTGAGGTTCGTGATGCACTTGATGCTTTAGCTGTCACTTGTGCCTGTGAACGTATGACAGACGCACAGTTTGTGGAGCTTAAGGAGGCTATGAAAGCATTTGAGGCTGCCACTCGAAAGGATGATGTTCGCAGTATAGTAGAAGCGGACGAAGCTTTTCACGATGTGATATATGCAGCAGCAGCTAATCCAAAGCTGGAAAACATTATAAATTCAGCCCGCGAGCAAATGTATAGATATCGTTATGAATATGTTAAGAATCCATCTGTTTACTCACAGCTTATTGAGGAGCATAAGACAATAATCGATGGCTTTGAGCGAAGGGATGTGGATTTCCTTAAGAATATTATTCATACACACCTATCTAACCAGATTAACGCAGTTCGCGAGGTCATTAGAGAGCAGAAATAATATATGGAAAAAAATCAATGTAAAATACATCTTCAGTCCCGTCAGAAAATGGGAGAAGATGATGAAACAACAAATCAGGAATATTTAGGAGAGATAGCAGAGCGAGATGGTCGTCGCTATCTTTCATACCAAAGAAGCAGTGAGGATGGAGATATTAGCTGCCTGATATCTTTCGACAGGCGCAAGCTATCCATGACTCAGAAGGGAGCTTTGAATTCAAAGCTTGAGTTGATGCCTGGCAAGAAAACAGAGAACATCTACAGCACCCCTATGGGTGATTTGAATCTTGCTATTTTCACACGTGAGTATCAGGTTACCGAGACTTCCGAGGGCATTAAACTGATATTGGATTATGACATTATCACTGGAGGGGAACCTATCAGAACCTCCATGGATATTGAGATTAAATTTTAAAAAGAGCTCTGGTCATTCAGGTGACCGGAGCTCTTGATTTTTATAACGGCTTCCCTTGAGGGTTTAATTTTCATTAGCCATATTCTTTAGTCGTATCATTAAATCTTTAACTGGTGGAAGGAACAGAACTATAATTGTCACAGCTGCTTCTGCAAAAATATAAATTGCATTATAAGCAAGTGAATAAGCTAGAGGATTCCAACCTTCCCATGCCCACTCTCCAAAGAAAATCCATCCAGAGATAACTGCAAATACATAACGACCAAGAATAGCTACAATGTAGCCCTTAATAAGGCCGTTCTTTGATTTTGAGAAGAATCCCGAGAAACCCAAAGCACCAAAAGCGAGGATGTAATCAACAATAACCTGTGCAGGGAATAAAATATATGGATCAACAATAAGATTTAAAAGTCCGTAAGCAACTCCTGTTACGATACCAACAACTGGACCAAAGAAGAATCCAGGAAGGCAGGCGACAAGCATGGAAAAAGCAGTGATTGAACCGCCAGTAGGGAATTTGAAAACCTTGATGTTTGAAAGAACAAAAGCAAGCGCCATTGAAACTGCACAGAAAGCAAGCTTCTTAGCTGTAAAGCTAACCTTGCTGTGTTCATTTGATGATACGTGATTAATCATAATAAAAAAAATCTCCCTTCATACATGATGCTAGGAGATCGTCTAAAAATAGCTTCCTTACGCTGGTATTATCCAGTTCAAGTGATAAGGGTCGGTGATACACCTCTCAGCAAATGCGCCCCTAGCAGAATTATTTAATTTCACTAGAAAAATATCACATGTATTAGCATCAGTCAATAGAATTCTCCCAATTAGATATGTTACAATGAAATTGAATTAGGGCGATGCGCCTGAATAGATATTAGGAAATAGGAAATTTAATGGTAAATACAGAAAAGATAATAGAAAAAGTTATATTAGTTGCAGTAAACGAAGGAGACGAGGCAGAGGCGAAGGATTCCCTTAACGAGCTGGCTGAGCTTTGTGAGACCGCGGGCGCGCAGGTGGTTGGCCAGATAATGCAGAATCTGGAGCGCCGTAATCCAGGCACTTACGTAGGAACTGGTAAGGTAGATGAAATCGCAGATTTGATTTGGGAGACTGGCGCCACCGGTATCGTGTGTGATGACGAGCTTACTCCAGCTCAGATGAGAAATCTGGCAGATGTTTTAGATACAAAGGTCATGGATAGGACGTTGATTATCCTTGATATTTTCGCAGCCCGTGCAGGCACTGCTGAGGGTAAGATTCAGGTAGAGCTTGCTCAGCTCCGCTATGAGATGACAAGACTTACAGGCTTTGGTAAGAACATGTCCCGAGTGGGTGGTACTGCCGCAGGTGGCGGCGGAGCCATAGGTACCCGTGGTCCTGGTGAGAAAAAACTTGAGATGGATAAGCGTCTTATTGCAGGGCGAATTTCACAGCTTAAAAAGGAGCTTGCTGATGTAGTATCTCATCGT
>JAFYYE010000401.1 GCA_017557715.1 Pseudobutyrivibrio sp. | reverse complement strand
CACAGCTTAAAAAGGAGCTTGCTGATGTAGTATCTCATCGTGAGATTACCCGTGCCAAGCGTCAGCGTAATGGCGTGCCGGTAGCAGCTATTGTGGGTTATACAAACGCCGGAAAATCATCACTTTTGAATAAACTTACCGATGCAAATATCTTGGAGTGGGATGCTTTATTTGCCACATTGGACCCTACCACAAGAGAATTACTTCTCGATAACGACCAGAAGATTCTTCTTACAGATACTGTTGGATTCATCAGAAAGCTTCCACATCATCTGGTAGATGCCTTCAAGAGTACCCTTGAGGAAGCTAAGTATGCTGATTTCATTATCCACGTGGTGGATGTGAGCAATCCTCAGATGGACCGTCAGATGGAGATTGTTTACGAGACACTTGATAAGCTTGGAGTTACTGATAAGCCAATAGTTACAATATTCAATAAGGTTGATAAGCTGGTAGATGAGCATGACTACCACGATTTAAGAGCGGATTATACAGTTCATACATCTATTAAAACTGGCAAGGGACTAGACAGAGTTAAAGAAATTCTTGCAGAGCTTTTGCGTGACGGAAAGGAATATGTAGAAAAGCTAGTTCCTTACACAGAGGCAGGTACTATTGCGAAAATTCGTGAAAATGGAGAGCTGATTTCTGAAGAATATCGCGAGGATGGTATTTTTATAAAGGCATATTTATAGAACACCTAATTATTTCTTAGACATTTCAATCTATATTTGTTATGATAGTCTACGGACAAAATATAGAAAGAAAAAGGATTACTTTTCGCGAAGGAAAAGTACGGTTACTAAGAGAGTATACCGAGTAGAAGGAGAATAAAATGACAATCGCAGAAATATTATCACTATTAGGTGGAGTGGGCTTGTTCCTTTTTGGAATGTCCATCATGTCCACTGGACTTAAGAATAGTTGCGGTGATAATCTTCAAATTATCTTAGAGAAGGCTACTACAAACAAATTAGTAGCTGTTCTTGTTGGACTTTTTATGACAGTCCTTGTTCAGAGCTCTTCAGCTACTGATGTTATGGTTATCGGCTTCGTTAACTCAGGCATGATGACACTTGCACAGGCTATTGGAGTTATCCTTGGTGCTAATATCGGTACCACTATCACAGCACAGATTACAGCTTTTAATATTGCAGAATACACACCACTTCTTCTTTTTGCTGGTGCAGTTATGTACCTTTTCATGAAGAAGGATTTGGTAAAGCACGTTGGTACAGTTATCATGGGATTTGGTATGCTCTTCCAAGGTATCACTATCATGAAGGCCGCCATTGCACCACTTAAGGAGCTTCCTGCTTTCGTTGATTTTATCAGCAGCATTAAGAATCCATTCTTATTGTTAATCTTTGGTGTTGCTTTCACAGCTCTTTTACAGAGTTCATCTTCAGCAACAGTTATATTCCAGGCATTCGTAGTGCAGGGAATCATTGATTACGATGCAGCTGTTTATCTTGTAATTGGTGCCGCAATTGGTTCCGTTACACCAAACCTTCTTGCATCACTTACAGCAAATAGAAATGGTAAGCGCTCAGCTATTTTGAATCTTTTATTCAATGTAATCAGAGCATGTATAATCGTAATTATCATAAATGTGACAGATTGGCTCGGTCATCCATTGCTTGGTTGGATTCAGTCCACATCAGCAGATCCAGCTCGTCAGATAGCTAACACACATACAATCTTCGCTATCTTGGCAGTTGTATTGATTTTCCCAATCACAGATTACATCATCAAGCTTACATATATGTTTATTCCGGAGCTTCCAGAGGAGACTCGTGCAGCCGAGGATCGCAAGCTTGTATTTATGACTCAGGTGAGCAACGTGCCACCAAACATGGCTATTCATCAGGCACAGCTTGAGGCAGCCAGAATGGGTGCTATTGCAGCAGAGAATTTTGAAAAGGCAATCGATTGCTTCTTCGATTATTCGCCAGAAAAGGTGGAGGATGTAGAGGAGCGTGAGGAGACAGTAAATATCCTCAATCATGCTATTCAGGATGCTATGGTTAAGCTTCAGGCATTGAATCTTACACCAGCAAATCTTCGTCGTATTTCTGCCATCACTATTGCAGTCACAGATATGGAGCGTATTTCAGATCATGCGGAGAACATCATCGAGTACGCTACCCGTATGAAGAATAAGAAGACTAAGCTTTCAAAGAAGGCTGCTAAGGAGCTTAAGGAAATGGCTGAGAACTCAATGGAAGAAGTTGAGCTTGCCATCGATATCTTCACTTCAGAAAACTATGACAACCTTTCAAAGATTGAAAAGCTTGAGTCAAAGGTAGATAAGCAGGAGAAGCAGCTCATCAATCACCATGTTGAGCGTCTCATGGAAAATAAATGCGAACCTATCGCAGGCGTAATCTTCTCAGATATGGTTACAGACCTGGAACGATGCGCCGACCACGCAATCAACATTGCGTATGCGTTGAAGGATACGAATAAATAAGAAAAATCCACCCCAAAGGGGGTGGATTTTTTTGTGTGATAGTTTTGTGATACTTCATAACTTATACTGTGCTCAACAGTTAAGGAAGAAAAAGAGTTGGGAGCACAGGAGGTATGAAAATGGTATTTATTATAGCGTATCTTGCATTTATGGTAGTGAGTCTTGGAATATTCATTTATACTAGAGATGAGGAAGAAGAATTTTATAATGAAGATCCTACAAAAAAGATAATCTGCCCATAGGAGGGGACATAAAAATGCGAAACAGAATTTTTGCTTTATTAATAGTAAGTATATTAGCCGCAACTATGATTGCTTGTAATAGTGGAGCCAGCCCAACTGACACAGCTTCAGAGCAGATTGAGGATGTAGAGATAGCTGCTTCAGGGGATTCAATTGGTTCTGTTACAGAGGCAAAGGATGAAGAGACTATCGAGGATATCAAGCAGGTTGCTGAAGAGTGTGCTCCATCCATCGATATTACTGATTGCGGTACATTCACTGACTTGCTTAATAAGAAGCGTATTGAGACTGGAATGGGCTATGCCAATGTAGATGTTGGAAGTATCAATTGCTTCTTCGTATCAAGCGGTACTTACGATAATATGGATGGAAACATGGCATCCATTGATTCAGAAATATTTATCTATGTTGATGGAAATTTAACTGAGCTGGGAAAGGTTTGCTCAGGAGGAACAGCTTATCCAATTGCCACAAAGGACGGATATATTTATACAGCTGGAAATCACTGGGTTTGCAAATATGTAATAGAAGATAATCAGTTAAAGATTATGGAAAAGGCTTCTGTAACTTACGGCGAGGACGGCAGCGAAACTTATTTCTATGATTCAGAGGATGGCGGCGATTATAGCAAAATCAACTCCGACTATGCATCAGAAATCATGAATCAACTTTACGAAGAGATGAGCGAAGCAACTGTAGTCAACTACGACACCGTCGTCGAATAAAAGAAAATATGTTTGCGTTTTAAGGTCTGCCACTATACAATAGTGGTAGACTTTTTTTAATTTTTAGGAAGAGAGAATGTTATGAGTTTTGTCCACCTTCATACCCATACAGAGTATTCACTCTTAGATGGTTCAAATAAAATAAAGAGCTATGTGGCTAAGTGCAAGGAGAATGGCATGACCGCCGCCGCAATCACTGACCATGGCAATATGTACGGCGTTACAAAGTTCTACGATGAGTGCATGGCCCAGGGCATCAAGCCAGTTATCGGTTGCGAGGTGTATGTAGCCCCAGGTTCACGCTTTGATCGTGAAATGGTAAAGGGTGATGATAGATATTATCACCTTATTTTGCTTGCAGAAAATAATTTGGGCTATCACAACCTGATTAAGATTGTATCAGCTGGATATGTAGATGGTTTTTACTATAAGCCACGTGTCGATTTTGAAATTTTGGAGAAATACCATGAGGGCATCATCTGCCTTTCGGCCTGCCTTGCGGGAGAAGTAGCAAGAGCCCTTATGCGAAATCAGTATGATGAAGCAAAGGAAGTTGCCTTAAAATATAGAAATTTATTTGGCGAGAATAATTATTTCCTTGAGATGCAGGATCATGGTATTGCTGAGCAGAAAAATGTAAACCAGGGCCTCATGCGTCTCTCAAGAGAGACGGGCATTCAGCTTGTTTGTACAAATGACTGTCACTACACAAACAAAGAGGATGCTTATAGCCACGATGTTCTTCTTTGTATTCAGACTGGTGCGAAGATGGATGACGAGGACAGACTTCGTTTCGAGACAGAAGAGTTTTATGTTAAGACTGAGGAGGAGATGCTGGAGCTTTTCCCTTACGCAAAGGAAGCTGTTTACCGTACTCAGGAAATTGCAGATAGATGTAATGTAGAGATTGAATATCACATTGCAGGTCTGCCTCCTTTTGCAGTTCCAGAGGGATATAATGCTTGGACATATCTTAATAAGCTTTGCTTTGATGGTTTGAAGGAGCGTTATGGCGATGATGCACATCTTTATGAGGAGCGCCTTACCTACGAGCTTAACACCATCAAGGAGATGGGTTATATCGAGTACTTCCTCATCGTTTGGGACTTCATAAACTATGCCCGTACTCACGATATCCCTGTTGGCCCAGGTAGAGGCTCGGCCGCTGGTTCACTTATCAGTTACACCACAGGTATCACCGATATCGACCCAATGAAATATAATCTTGTATTCGAGCGATTCCTTAATCCAGAGCGTGTCAGCATGCCTGATATTGATACCGACTTCGACCCAGAGGGACGTGAGGAGGTTATCGATTACGTTCGTAAAAAATATGGCGATGATTGCGTTACTCAGATTGTCACTTTCGGTACTCTTAAGCCAAAGAGTGTAGTGCAGGATGTTGGTCGAGTAATGGGTCTTCCAATCCCATACACCAACAGCATCAAGAAGATGATTCCTGATGTATTGCCAGATGATAAAAAGGTCACCATCGCAAATGCTATTCAGTACAGCACCGAGCTCAAGGCCATGTACGAGGCAGATGATGAAATCAGAAGACTGCTTGATATTTGTAAGAGTTTAGAGGGCTTGCCACGAAACACTGGTGTACATGCAGCAGGTGTTGTTATTTCTGGAAAGCCTACAGATGAATACATGCCACTTGCTCTTGGAAAGGGCGATGTTATCATCACTCAGTACGAAAAAGAAGTAATTGAGGAAATCGGTCTTCTCAAGATGGACTTCCTTGGCCTTCGAAACCTTACTGTTATCAATGACACAATCAAGCAGGTGGAAAAGAATCACGGCATCAAGCTTGATTTACATGAGATAGATTACAACGATAAAGGGGCGATGGAGCTTT
>JAFYYE010000400.1 GCA_017557715.1 Pseudobutyrivibrio sp. | reverse complement strand
CTGTGCGAAAGCTGCAAGCTCACGATACTGAGCAAGCTCTACACGGATAGGAGCTGCGATTTTCTTCATAGCCTTAATCTGAGCAGAACCACCTACACGGGATACTGAAAGACCTGCGTTAACGGCTGGTCTGAAACCTGCGTTGAAAGCTTCTGTCTCAAGATAAATCTGACCATCAGTAATTGAGATAACGTTTGTAGGGATGTATGCAGATACATCACCTGCCTGTGTCTCAATGATAGGTAATGCTGTAAGTGAGCCACCGCCCAACTTATCTGAAAGTCTAGCTGCACGCTCAAGAAGTCTTGAGTGGAGATAGAATACATCACCTGGGTAAGCCTCACGTCCTGGTGGACGACGGAGAAGTAATGAAAGTGTACGATAAGCAGTAGCGTGCTTACTCAAATCATCGTAGATGATAAGTACATCCTGTCCATTCTCCATCCACTCTTCACCGATAGCGCATCCTGAGTAAGGAGCGATATACTGAAGTGGTGCAAGCTCTGATGCTGTAGCTGCAACTACTGTTGTCCAGCTCATGGCACCATATTCTTCTAATGTTTTAACAAGGGCTGCAACTGTAGAAGCCTTCTGGCCAATTGCAACGTAAATACATTTTACGCCTTGTCCCTTCTGATTGATGATTGTATCGATTGCGATAGCAGTCTTTCCAGTCTGTCTATCACCGATAATAAGCTCACGCTGTCCACGTCCAATAGGAATCATGGAATCGATAGCTTTAATACCTGTCTGCAGCGGAGTATCTACGGATTTACGAGAGATAACGCCTGAAGCAACACGCTCGATTGGACGGAACTTTGTTGTCTCAATAGGTCCCTTTCCATCGATAGGCTGTCCAAGTGCATTAACTACACGTCCAAGCATTGCGTCACCAACAGGAACCTCAACAACACGACCAGTTGTCTTTACCTGATCACCTTCGTTGATGTTCTTATCGTTTCCTAAGAGAACACAACCAACATTGTCTTCCTCAAGGTTTAAGACCATGCCATAAACTTCGCCAGGGAACTCTAAAAGTTCGCCCTGCATAGCGTTCTGTAATCCGTGAATACGTGCAATTCCATCGGCAACCTGAATAACAGTTCCTACGTCTGCCACGTCAAGCTGCGCTGCATAGCGTTTCATTTGCTCTTTAATAACCGAGCTAATCTCTTCTGGTTTTAAATTCATGGAGCGCATTCACCTACTTTCAATTGAATATTTGATAACTCGTGTGACAATTTACTAATCTGAGTTTTGACTGAACTGTCAATAACTCTATCTTTAATGCGAATTACCATACCCCCGATTAAATCAGGGTCTACCTTATAGTTCATTACAAATGAGCTATAGTCAGTAGTCTGGAGTAAACGCTTCTCGACATCTGATTTCTGTGTGTCGGTAAGTTCAAATGGAGTTGATACAAATGCTCGACCAATTTTCTTATATTCGAAAACTCTGTCGATGAAGTAATTAAGAACTTCAACTGTATCCTTAATGTGATCCTTCTCCTCTAGCATTCTAAGGAGTCCCACCATCTCATCACTTACTCTGCCTTTGAAAACATCGTCGATTATTTGAAGCTTTTCTTCTTTATTGATCTTTGGATGATTCATCATTTGAGAAAAGCCGTCATTTGAATTAACAACTTCTATTACCCCTTGGGCTTCATCTAAAAAGTTGTCGACCTTTCCTGATTCCACGGCTAGCTCAAACAATGCATCACCATATACGTTTGAGACTAATTTAGCCATGTGTTTTCACCCATTTCCTTAAGTGTTTGCTCCACTAAGGTGTTTTGGATGGTTGTATCGATATTAGCAGCTACAACCTTCTGTGCCAAAAGTGCTGCCACAGAGATCATTTCCTGCTTAACATCATCAGCAACCTTCTTCTTCTCAAGCTCTGCTTCCTCGTTAGCTCTTGCAACGATAGTAGCAGCTTCTTCCTTAGCTTCGTTTACAATCTTGGTTTCATTCTTCAAGGCCTTTGCTCTTGCTTCGCTTAAAATCTCATCCTTTTCCTTCTGGATGTTCTTAAGCTTTGCTTCATATTCCGCCTTTAGCTTTTCTGCCTCTTCCTTATCTTTCTTTGCATCTGCAATATCCTTTGCAATGCCATCCTTTCTGTCCTTCAACAGCTTTCTTGCTGGATTGAACAAAAGATTTGACATTATAAGGAATAGGAAGAATACTGCAATGGCTAAAAGCGCAGCATCGTTAAGCAATTGAAAGTCCAAGTCAAATAGTCTTTCCAAAACTTTTAGCCCTCCTTTTTATAATATTTCTTCCTAGTATGATTTAACCAACTAATGGCTGTACAAAGAGTAACAGAAGGGCGATAACCAAGCCGTAAAGACCTGTTGTCTCGGCAACGGCCTGACCAAGTAACATAGTAGACATAATCTGTCCCTGTGCTCCTGGGTTACGTCCAACGGCTGCTGCACCGTGACCAGCTGCGATACCTTGTCCAATACCAGGACCAATACCTGCGATAACTGCGAGACCAGCACCGATTGCTGAACAAGCTTTAATTAAGTCTGTACCTGAAATGTTCATAAATGTTTTCCTCCTAAAATATAGTTTTTAAATTTTAAGAATCCCCATAAGATTGGGTTATGTATGTCATTGTTAACATACAAAATACGTAGGTCTGAATTGCACCTGAGAAAATATCAAAGTAGACATGCAATGCTGCAGGCCATATAAGCGCGAATTTTCCAAGCAATCCATAAACAAGACCCATAATGATAGTTCCTGAAAGAACGTTTGCAAACAAACGAAGTGACATTGATATAGGCACCGCAATATCTGATATCACATTGATTGGTAGCCAGATAGGCAACCATGGTGGCAATGGAGAACACTTGTCTATCCAAATGTCCTTGGCACTCTGATGCCTTACCTTTACAACATGAATGCAAACAAAGGTAATTAATGCAAGAGCCAGTGTTGTACCGTAATCGGCTGTTGGTGGTCTTAGGCCAACTAAACCGGATAAATTAGATACCAAAATAAAACAGAAAATGGTACAAATCCAGTTTGCAAACACTGGTGCGTGCTTACCCATACTTCCTTCCACGACTCCATCCAAAAGCCCAACAATAAGCTCTAAGATGCTTTGGAAGGTATCAGGAACTTCAGTGGCGTGTTTTAGCTTACGATTGGCGATGATAGAGAAAACAACCAATGAAAGCCATACGATTAAAATGCAAACATGAGATGTGGTAATCCATACCTCCTGTCCAAACACTTCGTACTTGAACAAGCCTTTT